>JAHFJF010000122.1:722-2718 GCA_023245975.1 archaeon | reverse complement strand
TGATTCATTTTTAGATATCTCTTTAATCTTCCGGAATATAGGATGATACAAGTAAACATGCCCTACAAGTAAAGTCAATCCATTCTCATCAGCAAGTTCTGATAGCTTCTTTGCAGAGCCATAATCTTTGGTCATGGGCTTTTCCAGAAATACGTGCTTTCCTGCATTCAATGCAGCATATGCCAAATCATAGTGAGTATCTATTGGGGTTGCAATTGCAACTGAATCTATGCTTTTATCATTAAGTATGTCATCGTAATTAATAGTATGTCTCAAATTAGGATAATTTGTCGCCAACCATTCTAAGTTTGAAGTTTTTCCCGTGCTACAGCAAGCTGACAAAACTGATAAGTTATCAAATTCCCTAACAAGATTCTTGCCCCATCTGCCAATGCCTACCACAGCTAAATTAACCATCTTCCCTTCAGGAATAACCTGCCATTTATATTGTTTTTGAGGTATAGATTAATAAGTTATACATCCCTATTTTAATAACATTTATTAATGGCTGCATAGCATAATCAAAATAATGGGTGAATCCAAGCTTATACTGAACAAAGACTTCCTTACCGACAAGGCCAATCTTGCGGAGATGAACTTTAGGGATAAGCAACCGGAAGAGGAATGGAAATATAACCCTGAGAAGACCGATGCCATATTGTCAGACGGCAGGTTAAAGTATCTCCCTTTCTTGGTTAGGCATGGGGCAAAGGTACACGGCAAAGTAATAGAGATTGGTGCTGGTATGTGCTGGTTCAGTTCAGAAGTATCCAAGCTTAACGAAGTGAATAAGGTCTATGCATTAGAATTTTCTGAATATATGCTGAAAACAATTGCTCCAAGGTTCATGCAGAAGCTTAATGCAAAGACTGATAAGATTATCAGAATTCAAGGTGATTTTAATGCACTGTCATTTGAAAATTCATTCTTTGATTTTGCGCTTGTTGATGCGACATTGCACCACGCTACTAATCTTAATCACTTATTAAAGGAAATAAATCGTGTCCTTAAGCCAGGTGGGATTCTTATCGCAATAAGAGAGCCTATCGTTCCATCATGGCGACCATGGACAAAAGACACATTTGGTAAGGAAGACAGGAAGCGTGGGATTACTGAGAATATTTATTCATTTAGTGAATGGCAGGACTTCTTTAGGAATGCTGGCTTCAAGCCGAGATTTATTCCATTCATGCCTTCTGCCAAGCCAAAACAAAAGCTTGTGTCATTGTTAATGCCATTAAACAGGCAGCTTCTTGGCCATTATATTTTTGTTGCAAGAAAAAGTTAAGCCTTATGTTTTTTAATTGCTTCCAAGCATAAAGATTCCATTTTAGTTGCTATGCTTTTCAATGAGTAATTATCAGCTTCCATGCCAGCATTTCTTCCCATTTCAATTCTCTTTTCCTTGTCATTTATCAATAATTCAATTTTCTCTTTCCATTCTTCTTGATTTAATGCACTAATAAGATAACCAGTCTTCCCGTCTTTTACTGCATATTTCCAGCCTCCAACAGCAGATGCAATTATGGGTTTTGAAGCCGCCATTGCTTCTATTGCGGTCCTTCCTAGTGGCTCTTGCCACAATGATGGTGCCAATACAATGTCAGATGCCGCATATAACGACTGTATATCGGCCTGATTCAGCCTTCCCATAATGAAGATATTGTTATCTAAACCAGAATATTTTACCATTGCTGCAAGAATTGGGAGAAGCTCCCCATCCCCTGCTATAGCAAAATATACATTCGGATTCACATGCATTATAGAGATTACTGTCTTCAAAAGATTCTTTATGCCTTTAGTATAAGTCAGGTAGCCCGCGTATATTAGCAATACAGAACCGTTTGGCAGTTTGTCCCTTATTGAATGGGCCTTTGCATTACGGAATGAATTTATGTCCACAGAATTATTGACTACTGTAACAGAATCTATCCCACAAAGATTTAGTTTTTCTTTGACTGAATTGCTCAATGCGATTATCTTATCAGCTGTCTTT
>JAHFJF010000122.1:0-712 GCA_023245975.1 archaeon | reverse complement strand
CTCTTGATTGTAAACAATTTATACAAGTCCCATATTAGCCTTTTCTTGGGGCTGCAGTGTATAAGCTTACTTATAGAACAAATGTCATGGTTCTCTAATTTTGGTGTTAAACAACTACTTATTGGGCATGCAAACCAATAGTCCCTGTAGTATGTGATTATTGGGATTTTGCATCTTTTTGCCGCAATTATCGCCGGAATTGTAGTAAGCCTATCATTCGCATATAATATTTCTATTCCATTGTCTTTAATGGCTTTTGAAAGAAATCTTGACAAATAGAAATTATGCCACCAAAATAAAGGTATCTTTTCATAATCATTAAATTTCAGGCATTTGAAATTATTGTAATTGCCACTAGAAGCGATTATTATCTCATGGCCAAGGCCTTTCATGCCAAGGGCAATGTTTTTCATACTCTGCTCTGCGCCGCTCTTTCCTTCCGCAAAGTATGTAGTAAAAAGTATCTTCATAATTTGGAATTTCCTATAATTCTATTTAAAGATTATGCTTAATACCTACTGAGCTTTCTGACACCATTCTTATGCTCCCAGCGGACAATTTCTTCTGCCATGTCTTCATCAGGCTTAAGCTTATTCAGAACAGCATCAATCATTGAATCTCTTATGCTTTCAGTAAGATAGCCTATTTCATAAAGCCTCTTTGTCAATAACACTCCTTCATAAGTATCGGGATATTTCTCCAAAGTATTCGA
>JAHFJF010000121.1 GCA_023245975.1 archaeon | reverse complement strand
ATCGAGTTGTAATAATTCAAACAAAGAATTGATTTCAATTATTGTTTTCTCTTCAAACTCTATTTCACTAGCTTTCAAATTGTCCTCAAGATGCTTCTGATTTCTGGTTCCAGGTATAGGGATTGCTGTCGGCCATTTGTTTAATATCCATGCAAGCACAGTTTGACTTGGAGTTAATTTATTTTTCTCGGCAATTTCTTTTACATTTGGAAGTTTTAGAAGTCTTCCGCTGCCAAGGGGGAAATAAGGTATATATGCAATCTTATGCTCAGTCAAAAAGGGCAATAGCTCGTCTTCATCCCTTTTGAATGCTACATTAAAATGATTCTGCACGGAAACAACATCAATAATGCTTTGGGCTTGTGTCAACTCAGCCAAATTTACATTGCATAATCCGAAAAACTTTATAAAGTTTTGTTCTTGAAGTTCCTTGAACGCCTTGACCGTTTCTTTAAATGGAACTCTATAATCTGGTGCGTGCAATTGATACAGATGAATCTGTTTTATTCCTAGTCTTTCAATGCTTTCACTAAATGCTTTTTTTATATGCTCTGGACTTCCATCAGTATCCCAATCAATTCCACCTGGCCTAGTGCAGCCTGCTTTTGTTGCAATAAAGATTTTATTTTTTTGTTCTGAATTAAATGCTCTGCCTATAAGCCTCTCATTTCTTCCAAGGCCGTAAACATCTGCTGTATCTATGAAATCAACTCCTTTCTTGGCTGCATGTCTTAAGAGGGAGATTGCATCATTGTCAGATGGTCTAGGCTGATATTCATCCAATGCCATCGCTCCCAAGCCAATAGGAAAAACTTTTCTGCCTGCAATTGTTCTGAGGTTCATTTTTTATTATCTTTCTTATGTTTTTCTAGTATTCCTTTTATTATAATCATTTCCTGTTGTTGGGGTCTAGGTATGTTGTCGCCAACTTTCCAGTATTTGTTGTGATATAAAATAAGAGGTTCCTTTTGGCCTGCTGGGTACAGTTCAATAACTTCGCCAACAAATGTGGTATGGTCGCCGAATATGATTTTCCTGATCAATTTGCACTCTGCCTGCATCGAGGCACCTTTTACCATTAATACATCTATTTTCTTGGCCTTGAAGAATTCAAATCCCAGTTCCTTAATAGCCCCAATCTTGTCTACAAGTTTACCAGAACTTCCACCTGAGATGCTTGACAAAATATTTTGGTCATAAGCGCATAGATTGACTCCAAAAACTTTTTTTTTAATAATATTAGAATGGGTTGCGTTTTTTTGGTCAATGGATACACCAATTAAGCCTGGGGAATAAGATAACTGGTGAGTCCATTCTGCTGCCATTATATTGTAGCCATATGGACCATTGCTTGTAATTAAGCCTATATTTGTTGCAAATTGTTTTGTCCTCTCGTCCCCCCACGGCAAATCCATTCCTAATCTTGCTCCGAAATTAATCAATATCCTAATTCTTCATTCACTAATATTATCGTGATTCTGCCTGGCATAACTTCCTTATTAATGATGAGTATCTTGTTTACAGAGCTGCCAGGAACGCCATAAGCCTTTCTAGCTCTTTCGCTTTCCAGAGGAAGAGAATGCTCATAAATTCGCTTTAATCCCTCATCTGTGTCCTTAACCAATTTCTGTTTTCCCACAACCCAAATCACTTTACCTGCTCCATAGGCATAAGCTGGCAGCTGGCTTCCAGTAGCAGAGGCAATCATAACCTTTCCGTCTTGAGTAACTGCATGTACGCTTCCAACGGCCCAATCAGGGGCTGAACCCAGCTTCTGCATTTCTCTCTGTTGAGTATTTCTATCCATGGCGTAAATCCTTTTGCGCAATGCAACAAATCTTCCGGACTCATCTATCTCCTTGGAAACGCCAATCTTATCTAAAGTTGCAGAAGTCATGTTCATCACTTCAGCTCCATTAGGTATCAGCTCAAGAACTTTATTTTTAGCATCTTCGCCATTTTCCGCAATATAGGCATCAATGCCATTAGCCTTCAATGCATTCGCTGTTTTCTGCAAGTATTCAAGCACTAATTCATCTTTTTTACGCATCTTACTCACCCTCAATTTATATAATTAGTATTTTTCCTGTCAATTCCCTTAACGAACTCGATATTAATATCTTCAGGCGGTTGAAAGCCTTGGATAGGGTATGATAGATTCGGCATAAACCTTTCAATATTCGAAGATAATTGCGCAACAATATGATTTGCACCAAAATAATGCTCGCTAATCTCAGTCACCAGTTGCCTAGTTTGAGCCTCCGCATAAGAGCCGATTGAATGAATGTATTCATGAAGCATTACGTGGAAAAGATAATAGTTGTACAGAGAAGGATTAGTTTGCAAAAGTCTCTTCAGAGGACTCTTATTAATAATTATCATATTGGCTTCTGGGGAATAAAAAGCGCCTATAAAACCTCTTTCAATAACTCCTAAGTCAGTGACTCCAACCATTAATCCCGCTTGTTCTAATCCAAGGTATTCCTTAACCATTTCTTTTACCAATTCAAAAATATCAGCGATTGTTTTTGCCCTGGTTAATCCTTTGTCAAATTCCATTTTTCATACCTCAATTATTGAATTAAAATTTGAATGTGGGCCAGAAAAAATGGAAATCTGACCCATGCAAAATAGTTGCATATAAAGAGGAATTTATCCCCCCATTATTATTGACTCGAATTTTTCTCTCATCTCGCCATGCCTCTTTATCATGTCAATTTTACTTTTCCGGTAGTC
>JAHFJF010000120.1 GCA_023245975.1 archaeon | reverse complement strand
TTTATGTATTTATCTTCTTGCTTTTAATAGGTTTCGTCCCGAGGCTGATTTATATCAATGCTGGCCTCTTTACCCACGATTCTGTCGAAACTGCTATAGCGACTGAAAAGACATTGGAAACAGGCAAATTGCATGGTGTTGTTGGCTACAGATACGGATATGTATTAATAAACGTTATCGGTTATTATATTTCCCATTTTATCCTCGGGGCAAAGACTGCAGAATTTACGGTGAATATTGTAACAATTCTCGCTGCATCTGCCACCATTCCGATCTTTTACCTCTTTGTAAGGGAACTATTTGATAATTATGTGGCTATCTGCTCAGCCTTGGTATTCTCATTCGCCCCAATTTATTTATCAGTAACTACGTATGCCAAGGACCATGCATTTTCTGTTATATTTATATTATTAGCCGGATATAATTTATTAAAATCATTAAAAACAAATTTGATGGTTCATAAGATGCTATTTGGATTGTTTCTTGGATTCTCATTTTTTGTGAGAGTGACAGATTCGATCGTTGCAATTCCAATTTTCATGATCATCTACTTTTATCCAGAAAAATTCATTGACGCAAATTTAATTAAATTCGGGAAGAGATTTAACATGAAGAATATTGCAATCTTCTTGATGCCATTAATTCTGGCGATTTTCCTCTATTTTACTTTGCAAAAAGGAGCAATTTCAGGTGGAATTTCAGGTAACAAATTCTTGGGCAATGCACCCGATTATTTTAATCTGATTTTAAGCATAATGATAACGTTAACCCCCATTGGCATATTTCTCTCTGCGTATGGCTTATTTAATTTGATTAGAATCAAAAGGAACTTAGCCTTTATAGTATCCATATGGTTTATTCTTGTTTTAGTATTCTATTCAGCCTTTGTTACCTCAAAATTGAGATTTTACATTCCGCTTCTTATGCCGCTAGCAATCTTTATATCATACGGATTAAATTATATTAGGGAAAGGATTGCTTTTTTGGCCTATGCATCTCTTATTGCTCTAATCATTGCAATGTTTTTGTTCATACAACCTGTTTTGGATTATAGGCATGTTCATTCATCAGGAAAAGAGCTTGCTGTATACGTGGCAAATCACACTAAGTCGGATGCAATAATTATAGACGCTGGAGATCATGGCATATTTTATGAATATTATGCAAATAGGAAATTCCTGCAATGCCCAAACAATTTTAATTCAAGGGAATTTAATGCTACCTTGACTAATATAGAAATGGCTTTGAAAGATGACTTGCCTGTATATTTCAGCAATCGTTGCTTTGACGTCATGCCCCAGAACGAGGTGAGCCCGGCATTTGATAGTCTCAATAATGCTTATGTTTTCAAGCCTTTGGGAGATGTTTACATTGAAAACTATGAGTATATCACCAAGTTAACAAAGTTCAGGTACACAATATTCAAAATTTCTAAAAATAATAAAAAATAAAAGAAATAAAGGGAATTAACCCTTAAACTGTTGCAGATGGTGCAGCTACTGTTAACTGGTTGCTAACCTTTCTAACTTGGACTTTCATGCCTGATAATTGGCCTTTGTAGTCTTTGTAGTTAGCAATAACCTGTGCTGCGTTCCTTGTGTCTAATGCTCCATAACCAGCCACTAGCATTGCCACATTGCCATTGGTTTGCTCGAACAATTCAATTCTGCCAATGCCAAGCTCAAAACCTGCCGCACATTCTGTTCCGGATACACCCATAATTGTTGCAGATGCTGCGTTAGCACATGGTCCTCCTACAAGGATTGAGTTCACTGCCTTGATATCAGATATTTCTGATGCCAACTTGGAAGCACCGACTTCAATTCTCTGAACCATTACTGCATCTGTTGTTGTTCCGCCCACTTCACTGAATGAAGTTCCTTTTGCAGTTATGTATACCAAAGGTGTTCTCTGCTTGGATGGAACTTCTATGGTTATCATTGCTGGGTCATTTGTTGGTGTTTCGTAAGTATACATATCACCATAGCTGTCATAACCATAGGCAATGTTTGATTTCCCGCTTGGCGTTCTCAAGTTGAATCTTGGCGTATCAGACTGTTGTGACATTTGTACCTTTGCTGAAGATGCTGTTATATTCCAAGTCATAACAGTTGCCTGCAAGGTTTCTACATTATCCTTTGCTGTACCGTCCCTAGCTTCATCTGGGACTCTAAATGATATATATATTGAAGTACCTATCACATATCCTGCTGTACTGGATTCATTTGTTACGTTTATCTCCATTCCTGATTTTGTTGTAATAGGCACTGGTGTAGCAAACCGTGTACCACTATTGTTTCCTACAATAGCACCACTTGCGTCTAAGTCAATCAAAATCCCAAAGTCATTTGTAAGCACTGATGATGAGTTAAAAATTCTAAAATCAGAGCCTCCAACTTTTAATGTAGCTAATTGCCCAACATCTCCACTTGGACCAGCCATTGTCAATGAACTTGCCGCACCAAAAGTCTGTTCTAGACTATCTCCTCCAAGGTTTCTGAATCTCAACACTGGGTTGTCATTTGTGACTTTATCAGCACCTGTGTACTTCAACACATAAGTAGGTCTCTCTCCTCTCTTACGACCTGCTGTGCTATCAGATAAGACAAAATAGTCATCTTTGCTAATTGACCTGTTCTCCACATTGATGAAAGCTCTATTGCTCGTATCACCAAAGGTCAGTTGAGAACCACTTGGTGCTCTTGCAAATGGAAGACTAACCTTTTTTCCATCTCCATCCATA
>JAHFJF010000019.1 GCA_023245975.1 archaeon | reverse complement strand
AATTCAGTAAAGAACCTTTTTGCAGTCTTAGGGACATGCTCTATCTGTGTCTTAAAGATTTCTGCAGTCTTCTTTAGCAGCTCGTCTTCTCCAGCTTTGTCTTTTTCTTTTGATGTTAGCTGTAAGTCTTTCTTGCTGACATTAGGCTTTCTGGACAATTTCCATTTCTCGAACAATTCTTTTGCCCTGGAAGGAACTTCGTTCATATTTACTCCGAGTATATGCGCAGTTTCCATCAAGAGATTATGGCTTTTTACGCCTTCTTCCTTTGCCGCTTTTCCTGCTACAAATTCAAGCCTGACAATCCCATCAGATATTTTTGTTGCTTTGATTATTTTGATAGCTTCTGCTTGTGAAGTGTTTGTCAGATGCGTTCCGCCACATGCTTCAACATCTGTATTTAGGATATTAACAATCCTTAAAGTGCTTCCAGGAACTGCACCGCCTTGGTAGATTGCCATTCCAAATTCTTTTTCTGCCTTGTCCCTTGACATGAATCCTAGTTTAACTGGGATTTTATCTTTTATTATCCTGTTAGCTTCCTTTTCTATCTTTGATAGTTCTTCTTCTGTCAAAGCTTGGTAATGAGTTATGTCAATGTGAGCTTTCTCTACGGTTTTCTTGGCTCCGGCCTGGTTTATGTGTTTGCCAAGGACATTTCTGGCAGCCGCATTTATGATGTGTGTTGAAGTATGATGCTGTGCCAGCTGTTTCCTCCTGTCCCAGTCTACTTCAACCTGTATTTCTTTTTTCTCGAGTGATTTTGGCAGTTCAGAAGCCAATTCATGCACTATTATTTTCCCCTGCTTGAATATTGAAATTACATTTATCCCGTTAATCTTTCCCAAGTCGTGCAATTGCCCCCCAGATGTTGGGTACATTACTGTTTGGTCAAGTATTACATATTTTCCATCAACTTTGAGGATTTTAGCCTTGCATTTGACTAATGTGTAGTCATCGAAGTATAATGTCTTGGTCTCAGGTAGATTTTTTGTATCGATTTCTACTTGCCGAACTGTTTCATGCTCTTGCGCTTTCTTTTCATGCCTTGAAGATACTTTCGCATAGAAATCGTCAGGGACTTTTATGTCTTTACCGGATTTCTTGGCTTCTTCCTTTATCATTTCTGGCAGAACGCCATGGCTGTCATACAATTCAATCAATTTTTCTTCACTTACGTCTTTCTGTGATATTTGCGAGACAATTGATGCCGTTTTTTGTTTTGTAGCCAGATATTTTATTCTTTCTACGTCAATTATTTTATAGACTTCATCTAAATTTTCTGATAATTCAGGGAATATTGGTTTAAGGAATTTTGCATGCTCTTCTATAATTGAATTTACATCAACTTTCCATGAATTCCTGTCTACGAATCCAAGCATCCTTCTGTATATTACCCTTAAGTTATAGCCTCCGCCGGTATTTGATGGCAAAGCACCGTCATTGATTGCAACTAGCAAAGCTCTTGAATGTTCTGCAATGGAGAATATCCCGGCTGCTTCCATCACATTTTTCCTCAGCTCTCTTTCATCGTGATTAAGTTTTTTGGCAATGTCTTTCCACGTTCTGTTTAAATCTTCAGTCTCGTCTACATTCAAGTAAGAGGAATAAGGAAGAAATTTTTTTAGAAGGTCGCTTTCAACTTTCACTCCTGTCAAAGAAGTTAGTTTCTTTATCACAGTGGGAAAAGTTGCCTCATAATTTGTTGAAGTTCCTTGAGTGAACCATGCTGCCCTTTCCTGGCCCTCGCCCATGTCCAAGACTTTTATATTCAATTCCCTGCTGCTAGATTGTGTCTGCTCGTATTGCATATACACTTGGTTTCCTAATTCCAACCCTCTTGAAAAGAACTCTATACTAGGCCCAAAATTCCCACCACCAGCCCATGCATCTTCATGGAATGTAATCTCTTTCTTTGGCAAGCCGATTCCTTTCTCAAGCCATGTGTATATCTCTTTGAGATACTTGTTAGAATCATATTCTTTTGGCGGAACGAATAAATGCTGTCCCATCATTACAAATCCTACATTATGCCCTGTTATCCCTACATTGTCTATATCTCCGAACCTTAAGCAGAATTGTGGTATTACCAAAGGGTTTGCTGGCGGTTTTACTTCACCTGTAACTACATAAGGCTGGAATGCTGCTATTGAAGCTATTGTGAAATCAGTTGTCGGGTTCCATCTTGACACTACTGGATACCTGTCTACTGCGGTGTAGCCGAAATCTTTGAATATCTTTGAGAATTTTTTCCAGACTTCTATGTATGACAATTGGTTTTTAGCAGGTGAGTTTCCTATGAACCTGAATCCGCCGGAGCAGTTTGGCTCACCGCAGATGTCCAATTCTTCAGTTGTCCAAAAGAAGGTCTTGCATTTCTTGCATTGTTTCCTTTCAAAGCCTAATTCTTTTAAGGTTTTTACCGGATAGTGCTTTTCAGGGTTTTTCTGGGCTATAAGCTTGAATGCCTTCTTCTGTTCCTTGTCTGAAATCACCTGTTCACAGAATTATGTTACGTTTATATATTTTCGGGTAAAGAAATTAGATGCTGTCAAGCTTTCTCTGCAATTCTTCCAAGTCAGATTCAAGCTTGTCTTCAGGTTTTTTTTCTATTCTTTGAGATGCAGCCTTTGGCGCTTTAGGAGGCTCATTTTTTCTTTCAAGCTCTCTTGCTTTCTTTGGAACGGGCCTTGGCTTTTCATGTGCTATGCTCTCAAATTCCTCTTCGCTCTCCATTATCTTGCTTTCAGCGCGCTGCCTGACTTCTTCCATTCGCCTGATGGCTTCCCTGTGCTTCCTGAATTGCGGCAGGTTCTCAATCTGTTCCAGGCTGACTGGCAATTCGTAAGAATCAAGTATTTTCATTAGTTCTTTTATCTCGGCAACATTTCTACGAAGCTTTCTCATGAATTCTTCTTTCTCTTTTTTCCTGTTTAGAAAATCACGATGCTTCTTTTGCAATCTTACTAGGTCTATGGCAAGGGAAAGCAAACTCCTTCTGGCTTCTCCAGGTGCATTAATCATAACATGCACAGGAGCCGCTCCTCCCTCTTTTTTGACCTTTTCTGGCATTTTTAATAAAACCCCTTTATTCTGTTAAGTTTCGCTCTATGGCAAGCAGTTTCTCCTTTACATTTTCTAAGTCTTGCTGCCACGAATTAAGTTCCTGCTCTTCTTCTGCTTTTATCCTGCTTAACTCCCTTAGGATATCCCCAGCTTCTGATAATTTCATTTTTAGGCCATTAAGTGTTTCCATTACATCCTTGTATTTTTCCACCCTTACAAATAGCGGTTTTTCGTCATGCATTGGCGCATAGTTTCTCTCCGGTACTGGTGTAATTGCCTGCTTTATAGCCTGTGCTTCTGATATCTGTGGCTGGCCGTACATTGGCATGTCTTCAGATGGAAGGTCTGGAAACTTTAAAGGCGGCAGCTCAGGTTGTGTCATTTTTTCTTTTTTATTTGAACTAAAAAGACCCATAATTTTGCACCTCCAAAATGATTATAACTAATTTGTATGAAAAAAAGTATAAAAAGCTTTCGTATACGATTTTTCGGTTTTATGATAATCCTTTAAGAAGGCAGCCGTTCTTAATGACCTAATCCTTATTTGTGGCTTTTAACGAAAATGTTCGCTAAATTTTCGGCAGCTTTTACTTTCTTCCAATATCACCGTAGATTATTGGAATACAGTGAACATACATTATTAAACGATTAAAGAATTAATCAAAGCATGTACCAGAAAAGGCTTATATATTACTGTATCTTACAAGTAAGAAAATGGCAAAAAAGAGGGATATCATGGAAATGAAAAGTGCAACAATAACCAGCAAAGGACAAATAGCAATTCCTAAAGACATAAGGGACATAAGTGGGTTTAAAGAAGGGAATAAGATTGCAATACTGGCATTTGAAGATAGGATAGAGATAAGGCCAATGAAACAGTTTCAGAAAAAACTTCAGAATGCGCTTGCAAGCGAAAAGTCACTTGCCAAAGACTGGCTAAGCAAAGAGGATGAAAAAGCATGGAAAAACTTGTGAAAGGTGATGTAGTTGTAGTACCATTTCCCTTTTCAGACATTACTACAGTCAAGAAAAGGCCTGCACTTGTAGCAACAAACCTTGCTGGAGAAGATTTGATACTCTGCCAGATAACAAGCATGTCAAGGCTTGATAATTATTCAATAGGGCTAAGCAATGAACATTTCAAATCAGGCAGCCTTGATTATACAAGTATTATAAGGCCAAACAAGCTATTCACAGCTGATAGGGCAATAATATCTTACAAGATAGGATCCATTAAAGAGAATAAGGTAAAAGAAGTTGAAGAGACTATTGTTAAAATATTTACAGAGTGAAAGGCTGTAGAGGTTTCTGAAAGAACGCCCAAATTTGCTGTGATTCTAAAATTACGGCAGCTTAAACAAATCTTCACAAAAAAGCTTATATAGTCCAGTTTTAAATATACCCTAGATGGCAGAAAAGCTCACTGGCAAAGAGATAGATGACCTTGTTGTTAATTTAATCGGTGAAGAGATACTGCCTTTGGTAGTCCAATTAAAGAACAGGGTTAATGTTTCTGAATTCAAGTTGGCAGATGCATTGAACATAACGGTAAACCAGGTCAGGAATATGCTTTACAGGATGCACCAGCATAACTTAGTGACGTTCATAAGAAAGAAAGACAAGAAGAAGGGCTGGTATATCTATTATTGGACAATGAATGATGCATATATGCGTGAGGCCATGATAAATTTCATGAAGAGGAAACTGGAAGATTTCAAGCAAAAATTAGAAAAGGAAATGATTGGTAATTATTTCATCTGCCCCAATAAATGTACTAGATTAGCTTTAGAGCAGGCAATGGAGCAGGAATTCAGATGCCAAGAATGCGGCGAATTAATGCAGCAGCAGGACAATTCAAGGACAATAGATAACTTGAAGGCAAGGATAAATGAATTGGATGAAGAAATAAGAGTTCATACGCCAAAGCCAGTTGTCAGGAAAGTTGTGAAAGTAGTTGAAAAGAAGCCTGTTGTTAAAAAATTACCAGCAGCTAAGGTAATGAAGAAGGCTGTAAAAAAAGCAGTTGCAATAAAACCAAAATTAATCATTTCAAAGAAAATAAAGGCAGTTGTGCAAAAGAAGCCATTGCCGCCAGTTAAAAAACCGCTTCCAAAATCAAAGGCTAAGCAAATATTATCTAAAAGAAAGCCTA
This sequence comes from archaeon, assembly GCA_023245975.1. Classification (GTDB taxonomy): domain Archaea; phylum Nanobdellota; class Nanobdellia; order SCGC-AAA011-G17; family GW2011-AR17; genus JAHFJF01. The sequence goes on along the minus strand of JAHFJF010000019.1, from coordinate 5,897 downwards.
TATTAAAAAAAACATTTGGCTTTGCAAAGAAATTATTGAAAAAGAGAAGATAGGGGGAATCAAAAATGCAATATGACATCAGAAGGAGTGTAAGATTAAGGCCACATTTGCCTGTTTATGGGTCTAAGATAATGGACGCATTAAAAAAGGTTGCAAAGGAATTAAATTTTGAGTATTATGAAACTTTAATTTTAGATATAGATGGAACAGAAACTTTTAAGGTAGGTCTTTCAAGTTGTGCTCTCATTGACGATATTTCTATAAGGGCTGGTAGGGATCTTGAAAATCTGGCAATTAATCCTAACCATGCCTATGATTATTTGGGTGTTGGATTTGCCGAACAGAGTTCTGGAATGAAAATGGCGGCTAATTATTTTCACGAAGATGCTAAGAGGGATGTTGAAAAAGTAAGAGATTCTTTAGAACAATTATTAAAGTCCTAAAATATTGCCCTGAATAAAGAGCTGAACACATTAAATCCATCCAATGGCGGTATTGGTATCATGTTGAATATGAAAAGCCATTTGTTGATTTGCTTTGTCATTGCAAATGCTATCATCTTTTTCTTGCCCGAGATTCTGTTATGTTTTAGATAATATGCAGATCCAATCCATAATATGAAGTTCATTGCAGGTCCTGAAAAAGCTATCAAGAAGCTTTGTATTGGCAGTGCGTTGGGCACAACAACGTATGCTGGGGCTAAAAGTAATATTGGTGAGTTTATCCACCTTAATATTAGTGCCAATCCCAAGCCTTCCCAGAAAACTTGGAACACTGCATTCAATCCTAATGCCAGCCCTACAAACTTGTGGCCCAATTCATGAAGAATTATAGCAGGGGCTGCAACTATCATTGACATCTTGAATGTCTGCCATGTTAATTTGCTCCCAAACCCCCCCATAGCAGATTGCATATAGCCGGAAAAAATATACCCTATCACACCAGTTACTATTAAAATGCCGGATATTTCAAACAATGTAATGAATGCCATGTTAGTCTAGTTTTGTTTAAGGCTATTAAATGTTTTGGATATGTTTAAATATTTAGCAGCCTATTTTTTAAGTATGGATTTGCAGTTCTTACTTCCATTGGCAGCATTCCTTGGCATGATTGCTGGGATTATTGTAGGGATGTTCTCCAAAGAGGAATTCAATACAAACAGAAAATATCTGCTTATTTTCTCAAGGGCTGTTCTGGCAGCATTGATTGTTTACCTTTCTTATGATTCAGGCAGCTTGATTTCATTCCTTGTTGGCCTTGTTGCAGGATTCTTCCTCACAGCTACATATCTATATTTGGGATTGGCAGTTGCCTCAACTTTGGCATCCCCTCTTTCTTTTATTGTTTCTTCCTTGGTTTTGCTTTACGGTATATTTTATGGCACATTGGCCTTCTCAAGATTCGATTGGAAAATGGTATTGCTTCATCTTGCAGTTTTCCTTCTGCCTTTCTCAATATTGATGATATGGCCAGGCTATTCTAATGCACTAATGTCTTTGTCAGCTGGCTTATTAATTGGAAGTCTTGAGAATAAATTTGTTAGAAGGTATTAGTACATTGTCTTATTCTGTTCAGAAATAGAACTGATTATACCATTGGCAATGCCACTACCTATGCTTGTCCCGGCCCTAAATCCCATGCTCTGCAATAATCCCATTCTTTCAGGAACATGGTATAAAAAAGAATGCTTGAAATTGCCAATCTCTTCTAAAACTTCAACTGCCTTGTCAAGGCTTCCAATATGGTCAATTAAGCCAGACCTAAATGCTTCTTTTCCAAAAAAGATATCTCCTGTTGCAAGCCTGTTTAAATGTCCTTCATTCGTGAATATTTTTCCTCCCAAAGTTCCTTCCCTTCTTCTTTGTACATAATCAACAAATATATCATAGATAGTATTAATTTGCCCTCGTGTTATTTCTTCTTGTTCTGGTGTCAATTCATTAAATGGCATATGTGAGTCCTTGTTTTTGCCTGCTTTGGTAATTTGATATTTTACCCCTAGCTTCTCAAGAAGTCCTCCAGCCGCAAAATGTGCAGTAATGACGCCAATACTCCCAACTGCACTTTCTTCCCTTGCAATTATGGAATCAGTTGCGCACGCAATCATGTAAGCTCCGGACGCACAGACATCTCTTGCCAAGGCTACTGTTGGTATTTTTACTTTGTGTTCTATATATTCTGCAATCTCCCTACTCTGGTAGACTACGCCACCTCCAGAATTAATGTCGAATATTATGCCTTTTATTTTTTTATTTTTGATTAGCCCTTCAAGTGTCCCGATAACTTTTTTTGAGCTTATCTTTCCAGGTGCGTTATTTGAAACTATGCTGCCAGTTAAAGGTAATACGGCAATTATTTCATTGCCAGCTCTTTTCCTTTTGACCACCATGTAAGTTCCAAAACCTAAAATCATCGCTCCATTGCCGAGTGCTATTATTTGTCCTAAATCCATTTCGAGAAGGAAATCTTATGTTAATTTATAAATGTTCTTAATAAAAGCGCCGCGGCCAGGATTTGAACCTGGGAATCCGTGAGGAAACAGGATTAGCAATCCTGCGCAGTACCAGGCTGTGCCACCGCGGCATCAGCCATCAGAAACCAGTTTAATATTTAAGCTTTTTGTAAAGAATAATTATCGTGACTAAAATCTTCCGCTTGCTTCCAGATTTACAGTTTCTCCATTTGGAACAAGAGAAAAAACAATTCCTGTTGGTTTATATTCTGGGTTGTTGCCGATAGCAGTTTGCCAAAGATATCTTATTTCGCCCCAACGAAGTGCAATCTCTGCTAATGTCTCTGCACTGATAAGAGCATAAGCTACTTCATCATTTATGCCGCTTGAATTTATTGTTAGGCTAATATCGTCTCCAGGAGCAGGATCCATTGTTGGATGATAATGCCAGAATGCGGAGGTGGAAAAATAGTAATACCTATCAAACATCATAGTAAGGGATAGCGCGGCAAGAAAAGGTCTTAAGCTATTTTCATTGTCTGTATTTATGAGATAATTTGTTATTGCAAGGCTACCTAAAGTTGTTGATATAAGGCCTCCTGCTGAGATTACGGCGATTTCTCCATTTGACATGCTTTCAAATTCCTCATCAGAGTATTGTGTAGATGCCAGTGCTGCTCCGCCGTTCATTTTTGATCTTGGCCCATAAATAGTGGGATGGTATCCTAGCATCATGCCTATTGAATAGTGTCCTAATTCATGTATCATTAGTTGTGCAGGAAGGGATATCAGGAATTCAGCAATAACATCTGCTGGACCTATTGCCTGATCAAATTCTTGTGCTGTTCTAGCCTCTAAGTTTTCATCCGCCTTTGCTTCAGAGCCATAAAGTGACAATGCCGCAACTGCTGCAATTGCACTTTTTCCCAGCTTAGTATTTGCTAAACATTTGAGCATTTTTACAGTTAATAACTACTTAAAAGTAGTATATAAGGCTTTGTATGAGCTTAAAGCCTATGCCTATTATTAATAGGGTAAACAGTACATGCTCACCCACTCCATTAGTCTTTAAAGGCCCAGAAAAGGCCTTTTTAGATACTGGATAGGCTATTTTGACTCCTTCATTAGTGAAGGAATCAGCCAGTATATGGGTTATATAGCCAAGCATTATGGCAAGCCCAATAGCTTGATGTCCATAATAATATATGATGCCAAATATGCCTAATGGTACAAACATAGAATGTGTTATTCCTCTATGGCCGAATAAAATATTTATTGGCTTGGAAAAGATCCATAGCCTACGGCCAATCCAGCTGCCTTGATGGTCTATGTCAGGAAGTGAAGTAGACAATATCAGTACAATTGAAAATAATAATCCAGTATTAAAGTAATCATGTATTAGAAGAGCAGATATTATACCAATAGCCAGATGTGTACGAAACATCATCTTACTATTTCTTCAGCTACAGTTTTGGGAGGAGCAGTGACATTAACATTGTTTGCAGTGAGCTCAACCCTGTTGAACATCTCATTCTTTATTACCCGCCCTGAAATAGTTAGGTTCCTTCCCATAGAATTAGTTTTGACTTCAGATAGTAGTTCCTTGTTCTCTTTTATTCTTAAAAGAGTATCTCTATCTATCCCCAATGCTTGTTCTGCATTCTCTCTGAAAAAAGTTACCCTTATGGGTTCGGTAGTATCATCTATTATTGCATTTAATATTGGCGTGGTCCTCGGCAGTACTTTTCCATGCTGCATGCATACATATATATTGTTCTCAAGTGCAAGCTTCTTGTTGCAGTCTGGGCATGCCTCATAATATGCAGGGTCAAAAATATGCACTACAAATCCTGTGATTGTTGCATTTTCTCCTGGCACCAAATCTTTGATGTCTTTCTTTGTCGGTTCCAATGTTTTAACTGGAACTGTTTCTCCCAATGGATTTACCGTGAATGCCGAATTGCTGCCAAGATGTAGTTCCCTATAGCCATTGTTTTCCTTTACATAGGCATTCTTCACCAATACTACATCAGAATCTTTCAGTGATTTCTCAATTTCGCTTATTATCTTCTCATCCCAGACAACTGCTCTCATTTGGCCGGTTTCATCCCCAATGAATAATGAGGCTATTCTTCCTTCTCGGTTGTCTTTCTTGAATGTCCTGATATCATAAATCCTTATTACCCTAGCCAGAACTTCTACATTCCTGTTAAAAGCAGTTAATTCTCTTATCTTCAATCTTCCTAGCGGCTTTGGATCATACAATTTAACGCCTAGCTCATTGGCAATTATGCTTGCAGCACCCTCTTTTGATACAAGCCCGGAGAGTTGTTCCATCTTTTGCTGGACCCTTGCATCAATCTCTGACTGAGAAATTTTCGCAGAATTCTTGATTTTCTCAACGATAGTTTCGTAGTTCAGCCCAAGCATAAAAACTTTCACCTCTTACGGAAATTTTAATTGCATTTGCATTTATTAACTTTTCTGCACTGCAACATACATAATAAATTTTTTTATTTCTTTACTTTCTTCTTGTCCTGTGACTTTAGTGCATTCTCGTCGAAAGAGAACATCTTGCCGCAATTTGGGCACCAATGCCTTCCATTGTAGAAATTATCAAATTGATCCCCGCACCTGTTGCAATGTGTCATTTTATACCTAATCTGCAATGCTAGTTTTTAAGTTTTGCCATGCAAAAATTCTTTTACCTTCTTTGCCATGGATATGGCAGTCTCCCCTTGCGGGTTTCTCCAGGGGATTTCATTCCCTTTTACCATCCTAAATGTAACATCATTCGGCCTGGAGCATCTGGTAATATATTGGAAAACATTCCCATTCTGTATGTAGGGTATGGCTTTTTCATTTGCATCCAATGCTATTATGTCTGCCTCTTTCCCTTTCTCCAAGGTCCCAATCTTGTCATCTAAATGCAATGCCCTTGCTGAGCCTATTGTTGCCAGCTCAACAATCTTGTAAGAATCCAGCCATGTTCCAGGTTCAGAGGCAAGATAAAGTGTCATTGCAGGTTTTAATTGGGAAAGTAAATCTATTGAATCATTTGTCATCGGGCCGTCTGTTGCAAGCCCGACGCGGATTAAATATTTCAGCATTACTTTTAAGTTGGCTGTTTTATTCCCAATCAATGCATTTGACACTGGATTCAAGGCTACACCGATATCATACTTGAGTATGTTATCTATCTCTTTCTGATTCAAATGGCAGCAATGTGCAAGTGTAGTTTTTATGCTATCAAAAATTCCGAGTTCTGAGAAGTATGTTATTGGCCATTCTCTTCTTTCTTCATTGCCTTTTCTCTTTAGTATTTCTTCCATCTCAAACTGTGATTCATTCGCATGCATCAGCATCCTCATTCCAAATGATTTGCATGCTTCCTTGCACATCAGCATCGCAGCATCATTCACTGTATATGATGCATGCGGCGATA
>JAHFJF010000119.1 GCA_023245975.1 archaeon | reverse complement strand
CGGATATAAAGTGAAAAGCTTCTCGGTAAGACTTGAAGACAGGACATTCGGACTTTCCAAATGGACCTATTCTACTATCGCAAAAATATCTACAATAAAGAGCTATATCAAAGACATAATAAAGATAAAGTTCGGAGCAATAAGATGATAATAGTAAACCATAAGGCCAATACCAACCAAAAATTGCTAGAAACACCAAGAGAGTTTGGAGTTGAAATAGACCTAAGGTCATATGGCAATAGGTTAATATTGAATCATGAACCATTCCAAGATGGAGAAAATTTTGAAGATTTCCTAAAAGATTACAACCATAAATTACTGATATTGAATGTTAAATCTGAAGGCATCGAAAGGGAAGTTTCCAGATTAGTAAAAGAATATGGAATTAAAGATTATTTCTTTTTAGATATCACATTCCCATTCATGGTTAAATATATGAAAGAGGGATGGAGAGAATTTGCATTAAGGTTCTCAGAATACGAATCAATAGAAACCTGCCTTAAAATGAAAGAAAAAGCAGAATGGGTCTTTGTTGATAATTTCACGCACATTCCCACCGAGAATGATTCCTTGACAATTTTAAAGAAGTTTTTTAAAGTCTGCCTTGTCTCACCAGAGCTATTAAACAGAAATGGAGAAATAGAGCAGACCAAGAGGCTTGCAAAAAAATACAATATTGATGCCGTCTTGACCGACGACCTAAAAGCGTGGAAAGAATGAAAATAATCATCCCCATGGCAGGGAAGGGAAAGAGGTTCAACGATTTCCTGTCTCCGAAACCATTAATCGAAATAGACGGGAAACCAATGATAGAGCATGTCGTCAACTATTTTCCCAGAAAATCACAATTTATATTCATATGCAATGAAGATCATTTGGCAAAAACAGACCTGAAACATGTATTGAAGCGAATTTCGCCGGAATGCCAAATTGTAAGCGTGTCACACGAAAAGGGTCCTGCCTATTCTGTATTGCAGGCGCTAGATCTTGTTGATGACGGAGAAGAAGTAATAGTAAATTATTGCGATTTCATACAGGTATGGGATTATAATAACTTTATTATTAAATTAACTGATAAAAAGCCTGATGGGGCAATAATCAGCTTCAAGGGATTCCATCCTTCTTCGCTAGGAGAAACCTATTATGCATACATGAAAGTTAATGAAGACCAGATTGTCCAAGAAATAAAAGAAAAAGCAAGCTATTCGCAAGACAGGACAATGGATTTCGCTTCAACTGGCACATATTATTTCTCATCTGGCAATTTACTTAAGAAATACGTAAAGGAATTCACTTCAAACCAGGATTATTCATTAAACAATGAATTCTATATGAGCCTCGTATATAACTTAATGATAAAAGACGGCCTTAAGATTATGAATTACGAGGTAGAAAAGTTCATATGCCTGGGTACGCCAAGAGATTATGAATTATACAAGTTTTGGTCAGAGTTTTTCCTTAAATATTCACCTAATCTGATAACATTCGATAATATAAATCTGAAAGTAACCAATATCTTCCCATTGGCTGGAGACATGAGAGATTTCACAGAAATAGGAATTGACCAATTGAATTTCCTTATACCGATAATGAACAAATCATTAATCTACTACTCCCTAAAAACACATCCAATGGGCATCAGGAATATCCTTATAATGCTTGAAAAACACCAAGAAGAATTCAATATACTATCTTACTTGCCATCAGAGTTCAAGTACAACTCAGAGGCATTATTTCTCCCGAAGAAACTTGCAGGAAATGCTGAGACAATACTTCAGGCAAGAAGCCTGGTGAGGCAAGATGAGCCTGTTTGCGTATCTGGATGCAACAACATACTAGACTACGATGAAAGATTGCTATCACACTTGATGGAAGACAAGACTGTAGATGTGATATTATTTGCATTCTCACACCATGAATGCGTCCTAAGAAATCCTAAAGGTCTGCATTACGCCAAGACAAGGGAGCATATATTTGCAACAGAGATTGTTGCCAAAGAAGTAATCTCCGATAACCCATATAAGGACCTTGCACTAGAAGGAACTGCCATCTATAAACGCGCAGAAGATTTATTCTCTAGCATAGATACTTTCCTAGACCTAAAAAAAGAATCAAATCCATTTTTTCTTTCTGCTGTTAATCTGCTTATAGAAAGAGGCAAGAAAGTTGTGATATTTGAAGTAAATAAGTTCATACCGCTAAGGACAGTAGAGAACTATAATGAATTCACCTACTGGCAGGATTATTTCGATAAGCTAAGCTATCATCCATATTCTAAAATATTGCAGTGAAAAATGGTAACAAACCTAATACCAATGGCGGGAAAAGGCCAAAGATTCGTAGATGCTGGCCATAAAATCAGTAAGCCACTGATAGAGGTATCTGGAGAGCCAATGGTTGTAAAAGCTGCCAAGACTTTTCCTAAAGCTTACAAATGGGTATTTGTATGCAAAGAAGAGCATATAAGTCTTGAGCATATTGACGAAAAAATAAAGGAGGCAATCCCCAATTCAGAATTCTTATCAATCAATCATGTTACAGAAGGCCAAGCCTGTACCTGCTTATTGGCTAAGGATATCATCAATCCTGATGAACCACTTTTCATAGGCAGCTGTGATGCAGGCATGGTCTGGAATAAAGAGAAATACCAGAAATCAATCGAAGAAAAAGATAGTGACATCATTGCTTTGGGCTTCACAAAACAAAAGAATCTATTATTCAACCCCAAAGCATTTGGTTGGATTAAATTGAAAAGCGATGGCCTAAGCATAGAGAATGTCTCTGTTAAAGTGCCAATTAGCAACAATCCCTTTAATGATATCGCAATAACAGGATTCTTTTATTTCAAGACAGCCAAGTTATTCTTTGAGATTGTTGAGGAC
>JAHFJF010000118.1:421-2884 GCA_023245975.1 archaeon | reverse complement strand
TATATCAATGCCGGCGAGCTTAACTTAAGGGCATCTGACAAATCTAGCAAAGGGGAATTGGGAAAGAGTGGAAGGACTGTTTCGTTTAGGTCTAGCTACTATTACATACTGCATTATGACATTAAAGGTCTTAGCATTACTGCCCAGAAGTCCGAGCGCATAGAGAACTATGCTATAAGGCTAAAAGAGATTATAGACGCAGTAAAGTACAAAACAGGCTCAAATAAAGTAAATATTGTTGCTCATTCAATGGGCGGCCTTGTCGCAAGGGAATATCTAAGCCTTTTCGGGGATGATAACATTAACAAGGTAATCCTGATAAACACTCCAAATAATGGAGTTAGCGGTAATGTAGAAAAGTTATGCTCTGTTATAGGTTCATCAAAGGAATGCAATGACATGTCTGCTGGAAGCATATTCCTTAGCAGGCTTAACTCCAAAAAGATGCCAGAGAATTCTAAGATTTACGCAATAAGAAGCACTGGCTGCCTTATGGAAGAGAATAAAATAGGAGATGGCATAGTTACGAATAAAAGTGCATATCTGGAAGGGGCAAAGAATTATTTAATCAGGGGAAGGTGCACCGATTCATTACAGACAGATTTACACACCAATGTCTTGGATCCAAATGCATATCCCCAGACTTATCTGCTAATAAAAGATATCTTGGCCAGATAATTATTTAGGCATAAGAAATCCAATGCTATGCAAGTACTCTGCGACTTGGATCATTCCCTTTGCAGCACCTTTTACAGTATTGTTTGACAATACTTGAAATTTCAATCCATTTGAAAAAGCATTACTTTTTTCTATTCTGCCGATAACAGTAGCCATCCCGCCGTAAAGATTTACATCATAATAAGGTTCCGGGCTTCTATCTAATACAACCAAAGTTTCCTTAGGCGAAGATGGCAGATGCCCAAATGAAGACCTGCAACAATCATCAAACATTGCATATAATCCTTTCAAATTGTCGGCTGAACAGTTTTTCATTGTTTGCACAATTACTGTTTCGAAATGGCCTTTGTATGTAGGCACCCTCACGCAGCTGCAATCTATTGAAAATTCAGCGTCCTCTAATATTTTTTTACCTGAATAGTAATTTCCAAGAATCTTCAATGTCTCTTTCTTTACTTTTTGTTCTTCAAGATGAATATGCCCAAGAACATTGTCAGCAACCATCAGTGCTGGATTAATTAATGGCTTTTCCACTTCAGATATTTCTGGAAGAGCGCCAAATCTCTGCTCTCGCCATTTCTGTATCAATGATGCACCACCACCAGAAACTGATTGATAAGAAGACATTATCACTCTTTCAATTCCGAATTCCTTATAGATTGGATGCAATGCCATTACCAATCCGACAGTCGTGCAATTTGGCCCGGGGGCAATCCAGCCTTTCCAGCCCCTTTGTTTTTGCCTCTGTAATAGCTTATAATGTTTAGAATTCACTTCTGTTATCATTATTGGGACATCCGATTCATACCTAAAAGCAGAAGTTGTGCTTATTACCGGAGTGTACTTTGCACACTTTTCTTCAATTGTTTTTGCTAACTCTGAAGGTAATGCTGAACAGAACAAGTCTAAATCATGATTAACTATTTCTAGGCTTCCCAAGCTTTTGTTTTTTACATTTTGTGGCAGCCCAGACAAGTCCAATTTGCAGGCTTCTTCCAAGGTTTTTCCTTGATTTTTATCAGAAGCATATAATTCCTCTATCTCAAACCATGGATGATTATATAATGCTCTTACAAATTCTATTCCCGCAGCCCCAGTCGCACCCAATATTCCGACTTTTAATTTCATAGAAGGAGTATTTTTCAAGCAGATTATATAAATGTTTGGCTTCAAATAAATGTTTCTAAATCAAATAATAAGTCCAAGAATTTTATCCTCACGTCTTTAGCATAAGGATTCTCTTTTTGTATTGACCAGAAAAGTTCTTCTGAGTCTTTAGAAAGCAATTCCTTTAATTCAAGCAGCAATTCATAAGCCTTAGTACTCTGGTTAAATGCAGGCAGTTTCATATTATCAAGCGCTTTCGCAATAAAGTGCGTCAATCCCTGCACATAAGCCATCTGCCGATCATGCTCTTCCGGGGTGCTCAATATAACATTTGATTCAAATGCATTGTACAAAAAAGACGAAATAGAATCAATGCTACTAGTTCTTACTGGGCATATTACAATCTTTTGGCCCATTATTCCATACTTCCCAGACTGCGGCCCAAATAAAGGATGTGTCCCGATTATTTCAGCAGTTTTAGGCAAATACTTCTCCATAAGCTGACAGGGCTTCAATTTAACAGAACAGACATCAGCTACAAGAGCATCTTCTTTTACATAATCTTTTATCGAAACCAAGACATCCTCCAGATTCTGCACAGGAACAGACAATACCACAAAATCTTTCGAAGCCGTTTCTTCCAAGCTAGATTTTTTATGTACTTCCTTGGCGTCATAA
>JAHFJF010000118.1:0-411 GCA_023245975.1 archaeon | reverse complement strand
ACTTCTGCATAATCTTTGAGGTACGGAAAAATAAATCTGCCAAAATCCCCAAAACCTATCAGCCCAATCTCCTTGATTTGTTTCATTTGAATGTGCCTAATCCTCTTTGAGATTCTCTTCCGACAACTTCCTTATATGGCGCCCATGACTTTCTGAATATTTCTGGATATTTGCGGAAATTCTTTTCTAAGAATGCTTTAGTTCTTGGATCTGCGGGATATCCGGAACCAAAATCACAATCAATTTTTTTGCATATTTTTTCTATTTCCTGGTCCCTTACTACCTTAGCTAATATAGAAGCAGCCGCAACCTCAATGTGATTAAGATCTGCCTTGTGCTCTGCATGCAGTTCTACACTTTTATCATCTAATCTTTCATACACGTAGCTTTTGTATGCATTTATATTATTGC
>JAHFJF010000018.1 GCA_023245975.1 archaeon | reverse complement strand
CTGATTCAAATTCTGGTGAAGACAATGGCAACAATTCCACATTAACCATTATGCTTCCTTCGTCAGGCGTATCTGGATATGGCTTTCCCAATTCCAGTTTTACTCCAGCAACTACAACTGTGTCTCCGATGGTGACTCTTGCAGAGCCTTCAGCAGATTTTTCAGATACGGCATATTCTACAGAAACAGGCTGCCTATATTCATCAAATGCCCTGCCGTCTTCCCTCTGGTTTTTCTTTGTAAGTTCTCTTACATAATTATCTTGAATCATATTCATTCCTCCTGATATTTTGCACGCAATGCTTCTTTCTGCACTTCATATATCTGTTTGCATGCTTCCTTGGCCATCGCTATAGCTTTCTGGAGCTCTTCTTTAGATACTTCTCCATCAAGCTGAAGCAATGTTACTTCGCCTGTCCTTGGCATCACTGCTATTGGTATGTCTGTTGAGCCTTCTTCCCATGCTTCTTCTGAATAGTCCAAATCAACTACTGTAGTCTTGCCTACTACTCCCGCAGAAACTGCACAGACCAAGTCTTTCATCTTGAACCCTGCATCTGCAAGAGCCATGGATGCCGCGCATATTCCTGCGCATCTTGTCCCGGCATCAGTTTGTAGCAGCTCAATAAAAACATCAACAACTGTCTTTGGGAATTCTTCTAGGTCAAGAACTGGATACAATGCCTTTTCCGTTACGAGGCTGATTTCTTTTGAGCGCCTGGATGGTCCTGGCCTTACCCTGTCCCCTGAGCCTGAGAAAGCCATCATGTTATAATTGCATCTAAGCTTTCCCCTTTTTGGGTCCTGCATGAATTTAGGGTGCAATTCCCTTGGTCCATATACAGCTGCATAAGCAATTGTCTTTCCCATTCTGAACATTGCTGAGCCTGCAGCATTCTTAACTACTCCGACTTTGGCTTCCATAGGCCTCATCTCTTCAAATTTCCTTCCGTCATTTCTTTTATTGTACGCCATTTTCCTCACCTTTCAATCCGAGAAAAGCTCTTACTCTTTCAGTCAATCCTCTTGTATGTGCTTTATCATTTATTAGCATCAAGGCTTCTGTGGCTTTCCTTTCCATATCTGGATCTTTTCCAGAAATCCATATCCTTCCATTCTGCCCGGCTATTACATTGCAGCCAGTTGCATCCTTAATCATGTTAATCATGCTGCCGCCCTTGCCAACTATTCTTGGCACTTTGGCTGGAGTTACAGAGATTATCTTACCGCCCTGTATCTTTCTCAAACCAGGCCCTCTTAATGAGAGATCCATTGCTTTTGATTTTGTTACATTGACTAATTTTGCAACCATGTAATCGCCAATCATGAAATAGTCTGTAAGTTCGGCCCCTCTTTCAACAAAGTCAGACGTTGCTTCCTTTATCGAGAGCACTGCTTCATAGGCATAGCCAATATCAACAAACCAGCTGCTGTAAGTCATATCGCTAACTTTTCCTACTACAACATCTCCTCTTTGTGGAACATAATTTCCGGCTAAAGGTATTACCCTTATCAAGCGCTCATTGACGCTTGCTACTCCAACTTGTGATGCTATTACCTTGTCTTTATCCCTGAATGCACCGCCTGCAGGCAAGTAATCCATGCCTATTGCAAGCACATCCCCGGGAACAACAACTTTTTTCTCTTCTACAAATAATTGTCCCATTATAATTCCTCCATATTTGTTATCTCTTGCTTACAACCTTTATCTCAAGGTTGCCTTTCGTCGCTTTGTTCAATTCGTCTTCTAGTGTTGGCTGCATACCAGCAGGTATTTCTACTACTGCAAGCAATGAGCCGTCATTAAGCCAATTCTCTTTTAGAATCTTTGTATAAGATTTTAATGCATGAAATGACTTAACTGCCTGCAAAGCAGGTATCCTTATCTCCAATTCTCTTGTCTCCATCTTTATAGGTGCCAAAGGAGCCAGCTTTTTCAGTACATCATGCAACTGCTTTTCAGCAGATTTAATCTCATCAACTTTTACTTTTGCCTCGTCCATCAGCATCTCAACTCTTGCTGGAGGGTAAGGCTTGCCGGTTTTTGCATCAACTGCATATCTTGCAAGCAATGCCACAACCTGTTTCTTTTTTGCCACCCTGAGCTTTTCCTTGTGGTCTCTGGTGAGCTGTATTTCTCCTTCGTGCAGTACCACATCTGCAACTTTTGCCGGATCTTCAGTTCCAAAAGCCTTTTTCATCTCTGCTGGAGATGCATGCTCACCGAACTTTGAATTCTTGAACACAGAAGGACCGGCCACAGTATCTTCCAGCTTTGCTTTTCCTTCACGGTAAAGCAATGCATTGTCACAGTCAACAAGCACTTCAAAAGTCTGTCCTGCCTTTTTCAATCGTGCAATCACTGCCTTGCTTACGTCAACCATCATACCCTCATCTTTTTCCTGTCAATCCTGACAAATTTCTTTTCATCTGACTTTATGTAAGCGCCATCTATCCTTCTCACATCAAAATCTTTCCCTAAAACTTTCTTCAGTGCATTCATTGCTAATTTCAATCCCTCATCAATTGATATTCCTTCCTTGTATTCCTTGTTGAGTATTTGTTTGACTTCTACTTCGCCTTCTCCTATGGCCGTTGCCTTGTATTCAAAGAAAATTCCAGTTGGGTCAGTTACATACAACACAGGGCTTTCATCCACTCCAGCTATTATCACAGAAACTCCGAACGGCCTTGCACCGCCATATTGCGTGAAAAACTGCTTTATGTCGCATATTTCTTTGACCAGGCTTATCACGTCCATTGGAACTCCGTAAGTAATTCTGTGCTGCTGCACTATTACTTGCGCCTTTTCCAATAAGACTCTTGCATCCATTACAAAGCCAGTAGCAGTAGCCCCAATATGGTCATCCAATTGAAATATCTTTTCCACCGAATCTGCTACTATTAATTTATCAACTACTCTCTTGTCTGCCACTAACAAAACTCCTTCTTTGCAAACCAATCCAATTGCTGTTGAGCCTTGTTTTACTGCCTCTTTGGCATATTCTACTTGTAGTAATCTTCCGTCTGGGCTGAACATCGCAGATGTCCTATCATAACCCATCATCTGATGCGACATTTCTTGTTGTTGCATAATTAAGCACCTCCATTAATGCTTTTAGCCTTGTGTAATGAGCCTGATACGTAAACTGTCTGGACAATTGCCCTATTTCCATTTATTTCTGATATTAAAGACAATGCAGTTTTTACCTTTTCAGTTTCTGTATGCGTTACTCTCAATACGCTGTTTGTTACTGCCATTATTCCTGCCTTGGCCATTCCATAAACTCCTAAGAAATCTCTTATGCCTGTAAAAACAGCATTCTGGGCCATTTCATTAGAAATCTGCTTATCAGAAACTACCTTATACGCTAAGTATCTTTTCCTTTCCCTTAAGCTGGGAATCGTTTTCATTTGCAATCTGAGAAAAATAACCTTCTCCGTCTTCTCTCTCCTTGCCTTCAAAGTATGCTACCATTTATAAGCATTGCGGTGAGTTTTGTGTGTTAGGTCTTGGGCAGCCGAGATTTCTTGTTTGATGCATTTTTATCGGCAATTGTCAATCATTAGCAAGGTTTAAAAAAAGTCCTGCAGTTCTAATCCTAAGTCTAAAGGGAGGTTGAATTATCATGGGCGGAAAAGCACCAGAAGAGCCAAAGAAAAAACCAAAGAAATAATTTTTTAATTTCTAAGAAGGTATATTAAGTTGAATGATTTATCTAATTTGAAAATGAGGAGGATTCTTGTTGTATGCCCAACTTCTATAGACAAGCGGGAGCTTAAAAAATTCAGTTCTGATTATGATTTCATTTTCCATGGCAATGATGTAAGCTGGAATATAGATAAATTTGATGCATTGCAATATATTGATGAGGTATTAAATAGATTCAAGCATGAAAGAATACATGGGGTAATCAGCACAGAAGACTATCCGCATTCAATTATCGGCAACATTGTGGCTAAAGGATTAAATCTGCCACATGTTGAGCCTGATAAATTAATCCTGTGCCAGCATAAATATTATTGCAGAAAAATTCAGAAAGAATTGGTTCCAGAAGCAGTGCCAATGTTCGCATTGATAAATCAAAAAGAGCTAAAAAAGATAGGGATGGACTTCCCTTTTTTCATTAAGCCAGTAAAATCATTTTTCTCAATGCATTCAAATAAAGTAAACAACGAGAAAGAGCTGAAAGATTCAATAAAAGAAGCGGAAAAACACTTGGCAGTGTTTGTCAAGCCATTCAACCAGATTTTAAAAAATTATACCAATCTTGAGATTGACGGGAGCTATATGCTTGCAGAAGAATTATTGGTGGGAAGGCAGGTAACATTAGAGTGCTTCATCTATAAGAATAAATTTGAGCTTATTGGTATTGTAGACTCAATAATGTATCCTGGGACGAACAGCTTCCAGAGATTTGAATATCCCTCAAGCTTGCCTGAGAAAGTTCAGCAAAGAATGTACAGAATTACAGAAAAATTAATGACCGGAATTGGATTTGACAATGGCATATTCAACATAGAAATGTTTTATAATCCAAAGACTGATGATATCAATATCGTTGAAGTCAATCCTAGGCTTTGCCAGCAGTTTGCCGACCTGATGGAAAAAGTCAATGGCACAAATACTTATGGGATACAAATCGCCCTTTCACTGGGGGATAAGCCTAAAACCAAAAATAATTCTGGAGATTACAAAGTTGCTGCTAGCTTCGTGTTAAGGGAATTCAAAGACGGGAAGGCAACAAAGGTCCCAATAGAGAGTCAGATAGAAAGACTTACGAAGAAATTCCCTGATGCAAGGTTGGATTTATTTATTCAAGAGAAGGGGACAGTTCTTTCTGAATATCTTGGCAAGGGTGAAAGTTATGTTTATGCCAGGATTAATCTCGGCGGAAAAGATAAAGAAAATTTATTCAAGAAGTTTGAAGAAGCTAAAAAATATTTAACCTACGAATTTTCTGAGATTAATTAGGCAGGCGTTTCATTCTGGCTTTCAATGAGAATAGGACAAATTGCATGGTGTCTAGCACTGTTTGAAGGCCACCCCTTACATCTTCAACAAATGGGGCATAATGAAAACGGTGAAGGGCATCTGCATTCCAGTGTATTATCTGTAATTTTTTATCTTTCCGAATAAGTTGTTTTGTGTGTTCTAATATACCGGCATGTGTCCCTATTTGTTTCCCAGATGCCACTTTGACATAAGTAACAAAAGCTACCCATGCCTTCTCGGCAACCTGGCTCACAGCAATAATATCATCTCTGGGAACAGATTTTATCTCATTCTGCAATTCTAGCAGTATTGCTCTTAATTCTTCTTTTGAATGAACTCTTTCTTGGATAAGGATTTGGGTTTGCATAAGAGTATAGAGATAATATGATTTATAAAGCTTTTTCAAGAGATTTCGCAAACATTACTCACAAATCGGAAATTCAATCTAAATGCAGCTGCTTAGGGGAATTTAATAATATTTTAGGATTCTTCTTCCATTCTTTTGATATATCAACATACAGCTCTATTTCATTTCCATCTGGATCCTTGATGTAAATTCCCTGGGTTACATTATGGTCTGCCCCGCCAGTTATGGTGACACCTGCTTTTTTTAAATCCAGCAGGGCATTTTTCAAATCTTTAACAGTATCACCAATCTTGAATCCAATATGATACAATCCAGTTTCCAATTTCCCAGATTTCTGATGTGCCTCGCCGATTTCTATCAACAACAATTCATGATGGGTCCTTCCGGTAGAAAAGAAAGCCATTCTTTTTTGCCTGGCAATCTCACGGAACCCTAAAACATCTCGATAAAAATCAGCAATCTTCTCTACATTAGTAACATACAAGACAACATGTCCCAATGCCTTGATTTTCATGTTCAAATAAACTATTTACTTGCTTATCAAGCTTGTTATTTAAAGCCAACAAGAAAAATTTATAAACAAGATTTAGTTCCACAGCTTTATGTTAAGGGAGGATTCAAAATTATGATTTTGGCATTAGTATTCTCAATAAGTATTCTAGCATTAGCTGTAGCAGGCTATTTGGCAAATTACGTAATGAAACAAAATACCGGCACAAAAGAAATGCAGGAAGTAGCCTCTGCAATCAAGGAAGGGGCTGAAGCATTCCTGAAAAGGCAGTACAAGACAATTGGAATCCTGACATTGGTTGTAGCTGTTTTATTATTCGCAGTTTATTCATATACGGGCAAGACAGATTATGCTATCAAGACATCATTAGCATTTGTTGTGGGTGCAGTCAGTTCAGGATTGGCAGGAATAATCGGAATGTTTGTTTCTGTCAGGTCTAATATCAGAACCGCGGCTGCCGCTAAAAAATCATTAGGTGAAGCAGTTAAGGTTGCCATGCGTGGCGGTGCCGTATCTGGAATAGTTGTAGTGGCATTGTCATTGTTGGGCGTTGCAGGATTGTATTATGCATTCGGTGCCAATCCCCAGGAAACTCCTTTCTTAATAGTGGGTTATGGCTTCGGCGCATCATTTGTTGCTTTGTTTGCGCAATTAGGCGGAGGTATTTACACAAAGGCAGCTGATGTCGGTGCAGACTTGGTAGGAAAAGTTGAAGCTGGAATTCCAGAGGATGATCCAAGAAACCCTGCAGTAATTGCAGATTTGGTTGGAGACAATGTTGGAGATTGTGCTGGGAGAGGGGCAGACCTTTTCGAAAGCACAGCTGCAGAAAATATCGGCGCAATGATTTTGGGAGTTGCATTATTTCCAGTGTTCGGCATAAACGGAGTGTTATTTCCATTAGTTGCAAGGGCTTTGGGTTTATTGGCATCAATGGTGGGGATTTTCTTTGTCACTTCTAAAGGCAAAGATCCAATGAAGACATTGAATAAGGGATATTTTGTTTCAAGCTTCTTGTCAGCAGTATTATTTTATTTTGCCACTATGAAAATGCTAAACAATGTTTATTTCTTCTATGCCGGATTAGTTGGCATAGTAGTAAGCATATTATTTGTATATATTACTCAGTATTACACAGAATACAAGTACAGGCCTGTAAAGGAAATAGCTGAAGCCTCTGAAACAGGCCCTGCTACAAATGTAATTGCAGGATTGGCAGTTGGACTGGAATCCACGGCTGCCCCAGTAATTGTAATATCAGCTGCCTTGATATTGTCATACAAGCTTGGCGTGTGGAGCAATGTCCCTCATGGCGGATTGTATGGGACAGCTATTGCAACTATGGGTATGCTTTCAACAGCTGCTTATATTCTGGCAATGGACACGTTCGGCCCGATAACTGATAATGCTGGCGGCATAGTGGAGATGTCAAATTCGCCTAAAGAAATAAGGGTTGTCACGGACAAATTAGATGCAGTAGGAAATACCACCAAAGCATTGACAAAAGGTTATGCAATTGGCTCGGCTGCACTGGCTGCTTTCTTATTGTTTTCTGCTTACATGGACGAAGTAGCAAAATTAACTGGCGCAGCATTTGATGTTATAAACTTATCAAGAATAGAAGTGTTTGTTGGTGGCTTGTTAGGTGCGATGCTGGTATTTTTGTTTAGTGCACTTGCAATAAGGGCAGTAGGTAAAACTGCTTCTTATATCATTGCAGAAGTAAGAAGGCAGTTCAAGAACAAGGCAATAATGGAAGGCACAGTTAAGCCAGATTATGCGCGATGCGTTGACATAACAACAAAAGGCGCATTGAAGAATATGGTTTTGCCGGGGGCATTGGCAGTTTTATTCCCATTAGTTGTCGGATTATTGTTAAGGGCAGAAGCTGTTGCAGCATTCTTGATGGTTGGAACTATTTCTGGAATACTTATGGCATTATTATTGAATAATAGCGGTGGCGCTTGGGATAACGCCAAAAAATATATTGAAACTGGCGCACATGGTGGCAAAGGAAGCGATGCGCACAAGGCAGCTGTTGTTGGAGATACTGTAGGAGATCCGGCAAAAGATACCGCTGGGCCGTCAATTCATGTTTTAATTAAACTATTGGCAACACTTACACTGGTAATGGCGCCATTATTTATTTGATTTTCAACCAAAACCAATATATACAATCTTTCTTTAATCCACTTTATGCTATACTTAATAGGAATAGGCCTTGGAAATGAGTTAGATATAACATTGCGTGGCTTGGAGGCCGTAAAAAAATGCAATTTCATTTACTTAGAGAGTTATACTTCTAAAATAAATGCAAGAAAGCCTGAGTTTGAAAAGCTTTACGGCAGGGAAATTATTTTGGCAGACAGGAACATGGTAGAAAATAAAGCTTCTGAAATAATTAAAAGAGCAAAGGTCAAAGATGTTGCATTTCTGGTCATTGGAGATGCACTTTCAGCTACAACCCATATCTCTTTATTGATGCAGGCTAAGGAAGAAAGTGTTGAGACTGAAGTAATACATAATGCTTCAATCCTGAATGCAGTATCAGATACTGGATTGTCATTGTATAAATTTGGGAAAACAGTTTCCATACCTTTTCAGAATAATGATATAGAAACCCCATATGTTCTTTTGAAGGAGAATTTGTCTATCAATGCACACACCTTATTTTTATTAGACTTGATTCCTATGGAAGATGTCTTCATGACTGTTAATGAAGCTATTGAATATTTATTGAGAACTGAAACTAAGAAAAAGCTAAATCTATTTTCCAAGTCGACTATGGTAGTTGCATGCTGCGGATTTGGCAGTGAAGATTCTGTAATTAAGTATGGAAAGGCAGCCGAGATTGCTTCTGAAGAATTTACAAAATTCCCGCAATGCCTCATTGTCCCTTCTAAATTGCATTTCATGGAAGAGGATTATCTAAAAATAATTAGCAAAGATTAACCAACTGCACCAAAAGCCAACCCAATCAAGTAACCTGCCGATGCAGCAATCATTCCTATCAAGAACATTTCAAGCCCGGACTTCCACCAGGTTCCAATGGTAACCTTGGCCTTGTAAGCGCCAGTTGCAAACAATACCAATCCGCATACTGCCAAAGCTACATACATGCTTTCTTTTACAGGAAAAAAGAAGAACGGGAATAATGGCACTATTGAGCCTATCAAGGAAGATATCCCGACAATGAAAGCATTCTTCAAAGGATTTTCATTGCCATTTGTAGAAAGCTTTAGCTCTTCAGCCATCATTGTATTAAGCCACAATTGCTTGTTAGATGTTATCTTATTTACAATTGCAGAAAGCACCCTGCCCCTAAAGCCTTTCGCAGCATAAATCTGCCTTATCTCTCTTCTCTCTTCGGAAGGAACATCTTCAATTTCTTTCTCCTCTCTTGCTTCCTCGCTCAGGTAATAGCTTAAAGCAGCTTTTGTAGAAGTATAAGCTACTGCCCCCATTGATATAGATTCGGCAAAAGTTGAAGCTAACCCTGCAACAAGTACTACTTTCGTATTATTGGTTGCAACAGCTACGCCTAAAACCAAACCTAAAACATTTACAACTCCATCCTGGCCGCCCAAGATTATATCTTTTAGCATAGAGCCAATATGGTTGCCATGCTTGACATGCTTCTTAGGAGGCATGCAATAGAAGTAGAGATTTTCACTTATAAGGTTTTTGCCTAAGAAAGATTTTTAATCCAATCAATATTATTCCTCAGGAATGCTAGAAAAACTCACAGGGAAGTTAGAGATAAAGGAAGAATTGAAAGAATTAAAAAGCCAGGTAGAAGACATCCTATCAAGGCAGAAAGAGTCAAACGAATCCTTGAGAAAAGACCTAGCAGCAATAAACAATTCAATAACAAGCTTGGAAAATAACAAAAACTCAATAATCTCGTCTTTAAAGAAAGACTTGGAAGAAATGCAGTCCGCAAAGGAAGAATTATCACAATCAGTCAAATCCATGCAAGAAATGCAATCCACCTTATACAGCCAAGTCTATGGCAGGTTAGATAATGCACTGAAAGAGCATGTAAACTCATTAAAGTCAACTACTGATGAGTTTGAATCTTTAAAGCCGGATGTAAAGAATACAATGCTGCTACTTTCTTCAATCAGAGAAGACATAAACAGACTAAAAGAATTATCAAAGACAATCAAATTACAAGATTTACAATTATCAGAGCACATGAACAATGTCCAAAGGCTTGACGATGAAAAACTAAGATTAATGAGGCAGATAGACAAGCTCCAGGACATAATAGCCAAGCATAGAAGGGGCGACGTTCGAAGATTAACTTATTAAATACAATTTACTTACTTATTGATTTATGAAGGGGTTGATATTAGTTTTAGTAATATTTGCTATAGTAATACCTATATCACTAGCACAAGATTCATACGAGCCAGATAATTTCTACCAGAACTCTTCTAATATTCCTGTAAATGGAAGCAGGCAGTCGCACACATTCCATTTATCTGGAGACCAGGATTATATGAACTTCACTGCCATTGCAGGCTCAAGATACATAATAGAGACTTTTAACAGGTCAGACATTGACATCACAGACACAATGATTTACCTATATTCAACCGATGGGGTAACTGAAATAACTTCAAATGATGACATTATTGGCGGCACAATAAGGACTTCAAGGATTTCATGGAGTGCAACTGCCAACGGCACTTTCTTCTTAAGGGTCATTGAATTCTATAATAGCTCTGGCGGAAGTTATGATATCTCTGTGATAAGGCTCGGGAAATTAGAGCCATTCCTGATATCTCCATCAGCTAACAATAACCAATCAAGGTTCGGCCTGTTCAATTTCTCGGCTGGGTTGAAATGCTCAGAAGGATTCTGTTATAATATCTCTGCATACTTGGATCCTGAAGAGGCAAAAAATCCTGATTCAAAAATTGATTCAGAAGTAATGCAAAACATAGAAAGCAATGGATTTGCCAATGTAATAATAACACTTTCTGATAGCAATGATATTTTGGATAATAACGTCCAAAAAACTCAGGAAAATGTATTATCCGCAATTAATCTGAAAAGAGATTTCAAGGTGAAGCACCGTTATTCCACAATACCCATGCTTGCAGGAAGAATAACACTGGATGGCTTAAACAAAATAAAGGAGAAATATAATGTAATCTCAATAGAGCTTGATAGGCCTATTCATGTCCAGTTGGATTCTAGCATTCCGGCGATAAGGGCGAACCAAGTATGGCCAACAATACTTAATAATTCTAATCTTACTGGCGTTGATGAGACTATTTGTGTAATTGACACAGGTATAAACTATTCTCATTCTGCTTTCGGCTCATGCGCGAGAGCTTCTGACATAAACAACGGCAGCTGCCCAAAAGTTGTAGGTGGGCATGACTTTGTTAACAATGATGATGACCCTTATGATGACCATGGACATGGAACGCATGTTTCAGGTATTGCAGCATCTGAAGACTCAACTTACAAGGGAGTTGCCCCAGGAGCAAGGATAGTTTCAATAAAATCAATGAATTCTGGCGGTGGTGGCTCAACTTCAGACGTTATTGCCGGAATAGACTGGTGCACTAACAATGCT
>JAHFJF010000117.1 GCA_023245975.1 archaeon | reverse complement strand
ATGATTCAAATATGTCGCTAAACTTCTTGTCAGACTGAACCAAAGCCAATGCTTTCTTCTGGCCAATCCCTTTTATGCCGCCAATATTGAAATCAGTACCAACTAATATCCCCAAAACCAAAAGCTGGTCTTGCGTAATTTTTAGGCTAGAAAGAACTTCTTTCAGTTCAATCAATTCAGGAGAAACATTAACAGTCTTCCCTGAAGAAAGCTTTCTTTTGCTTGATAATGTAAGGTTTTGGAGCATCCTTGGAGCACTGTATAATAAGCAGTCGTAATCCTGTGAGGCAACTGCCCAGACTTCTTTTTTGCGGCAAAGCAATGAGCATTGCGCCTCTGCCTCTGACGGAGCCTGGATTACCGGGAAGCCCATCGCAGAAAGCAGTTCTTTGGATTCTCGTACCATCTCAGAAGTCATTCTCGTGGACATCTTTGCATACTTCAGCATTGCGCTGGTATCTCCGGCTTCTTCAGCTTCAGCGTGCTTCTCTTCAGCAATATCTTTTAACGCAGATCTTCTTTTCTGCTCTTTCTTTTTCAATTTAGGTGAAATCCCGTCAAATACGAAAATCGGTCTTATTCCCTTCTCAACTAAGTTAGGTATCCTTGAAGCAAGTCCAACCAAGTGGCTTGTCACATGCCCTTTGGAATCCTGCAATGGAGTTCCATCTGGCTGCCTTATTGAAGATAAAAATTGGAAAAGCATGTTAGAAGAGTCTATAGCTAGTATCCTTCCGTTAAGCTCTTTCCATTCAAGAGCTTTTTTAGTGACAATCTCTGATATTTTTACTCCCATTAAGCAAGGGAATAAATGAGCGATGTTTATTAATTTTTGCAAACCTTTATTTATCTTTAAAATCAGTTATAAGATATGCCAACAATATTTGACAAGTATAGTGATGAGCAGCTTTCAAGGCTATTGTCAATAATCACATTGCATTTATCAGAAAACAAGGCCAAGCAGCATATCCTGAAAGAGCTGAAATGTGAAGAGGAGCTTTATTCCATAGCCAAGGCAAGGATAAAAGGCAGCTCAAAAAATCGAGATGCGGCAAAGCTGTACTTTAACTTGGATGACTTAAGGTTTGCTACTCCTGACATTGTGGCTGATTACAGGGCATCACGGCTTAAATGCAAGGTTATTGCTGAGATAGGATGCTCTACCGGTTTCCAGTCGTTTGCGTTTGCTAAAACTTGCAATAAGGTCTATGCGATTGATTATGATTCAAGGAAGATAGAATATGCAAAAAAGAATGCAGAAAGATTAGGTATAAAAAACATAGAATTCATTCATGGCGATGCCTTGGATGACACTATTATATCTAGATTAAAGGATGCTGAAATTATTTTTTGCGATCCAGAACGGCTGCCGGAAGAAAGTGAGAGGGCTTTAGAAAGAATAAGGCCAAATGCTAATGAGTTGTTAAGGAAATATGCGAAAATTACTGACAAGGTCTGCCTGGAATTCCCGCCACAAATAAAAGGAATACCCTTCGATTGCGAAAAAGAATATCTTTCAGTTAATCACGAGCTTAACAGGCTTAACCTTTATTTTGGTGCGCTTAAGAAATGCAATAAGAGCGTAGTTATTCTTCCAGAAAGGAAATCATTATGCTTTAACGGAAACAAAGATTTAATTCCTTCTAAAGGCAATGTTAGAAAATATGTATATGAAGTTGATGAAGCTATAGAAAAGGCTGAGGTGAAAGGTTTTTTTGCCTCTATGTTGAGCGATGCAGTCATGGTTCATTCTCAAAAAGGATTTTTCCTAAGTTCAAAAGATAAATTGGATTCAGATTATTTCAAGAGCAGGTTTGAAGTGATGGAAGAGTGTGAAAAGGACAAAGGCCAGATAATTGCATTGCTTCAAAAAAATGATGCCGGAAAGGCTATTCTAAGGTATCCTATTGACTCAAATAAATACTGGCAAGAGAGGGCATCGATAGAAAAGGAGCTGAAAGGTAAAGAAACGATTTATCTTTTTGACTTTGGCAAGATATACTTGTGCAGAAAAATCTGACAGAATGCTTATAATCTCAAGTAATCTATGAATCCTGTTAAAAGATGGTGATAAGGCACAAGTCTTTCCTGCATGGCTGGTATTATATCTATAGGATGCACACACTAAAATCAGAACAGCTTCTTGGGAATGGTTTTTCCAGTGTTAATGAATACCTTAATTCTGTTTTTGATTATTGCCCGGATGAATATTTCCTTAAGGGGCCGAGGGGTTCTAAGCTTAAGTTTAAGGTAGATGCGGATATTAGGTGCATAACCAATCATGAAGTAAGCAAGCTAGCAAAAATAGGTCTCGAAGTAAATGATGAAAGATACAAGAGCAACCATTCAAAAGTGCAGGTTTTTATGCTTGAAAATGACAACAAGACAATCGCAATTGAAGTTCCATTATGGCTTAAGCAGGAAGAATCAGTATACTCCTGTTTTTTAGGTAAAGAGCCATTGACTGGTCATATTGATTTGTTAAGAGTAGAGGATGATAAAATCTGGATTTGGGACTACAAGCCGAATGCCAATCAGGAAAAGTTTGCAGCAACACAGACTTATTTTTATGCATTAATGTTGAGTAAAAGGTCTGGAATGCCTTTAGAAAATTTTAGGTGTGGATATTTCGATTCAAGTTATGCATTCACGTTCAACCCGAATGATGTTAATATTATGGCTGCCGAGAAAAATCTTCGGTTATTTGAAGCTCGAGAGGCTTGACTGCTTAGTTTCTCCTGAAATAGCTTCAAAATTCAAATTAAAGAAGCATAATATTGCATCTGCAATTGGCCTTAATTGTTTGTCTAAATAATGCTGATAATCAATTGGATGTTTTACTTTCTGTATTGGCTCTGGTCCGTTAATTGTAATGACATATTCTATCTTGGATGAATCCAAATTTTCCAACAGTCTTGCCGCTTTAACGT
>JAHFJF010000116.1 GCA_023245975.1 archaeon | reverse complement strand
AAAATTATTAAGAATCTTTATAAACTAAAACTGCTCCAAAGGCAAGCATGAGCCACGAAAAAGTCCTAGATATATTGAGCAAGGAAAGCGAAATTACTTGGCAGGATATCATACATGAGCTTATCAAGACTGAGCAGATGGATCCATGGAACGTTGACATTTCATTGCTTTCACAGAAATATCTTGAGATTGTAAAAAGCCTTCGGGAAACAAATTTCCTTCTTTCAGGAAAAGTAGTTTTAGCATCTGCAATGCTCGTAAAGATAAAATCAAACAAATTATTGGAAGAGGACATTACGCACCTAGACCATATACTATACCCAAGCGATGAGCCAATAGACACTTTTGATTATTTGGAGCAAACAGAAAGGCCAAGAATAGAAGTCCCGGGATTGGCAATAAAATCCCCACAAGCAAGGAAAAGAAGAATATCCGTTCAAGATTTGGTCTCTGCGCTTGAAAGGGCATTAGAAGTAAACAAGCGAAGAATACTTAGGCATAATGCGCTATTAGATGTTGAGATTATGAAGATTCCCGACAGGGAAATAGATATAACTGCACTAATAGAATCTGTCTTTTCAAAAATAAAGGGATTATTCACCAAGAGCAAGCCAGTAACATTCACTGCTATACTGCCTGAGAATGCAACCAAGAAAGACAAAATAATGACGCTATTTCCTTTATTAGTATTGGATAATGATGCCAAGATTGAATTAACCCAAGAGAGGCCTTTCGGTGATATACAGATAGCATTAAAGTGAAAGGCAGCCGTAATTTTCTAGCGAAACCCTTTTAAATGAAATGCGACTTTTCTCTTGAAGTTTGGGCCCATGGTCTAGTGGCTATGACAATTCCTTGACGTGGAATAGGTCGCAGGTTCAAATCCTGCTGGGCCCACTCATACTTTGAAAACAATGAAAATCGGATTAATAACTGACATACATTATGGGCTATTGAGAAAGTTTATGGGAGAAAATCGTGGCGATGGCTCAGATGCATTAGACCGACTTCCTTCTTTGCTAGAGAATATGAAACGCCAAGGCGTTGAAACGATAGTAAATCTCGGCGATAACCTTTCTGAACAAGGCAGAAACTCCGACCGTAAAAGATTAGGGAGATTGTACGATGTTTTTGAACGTTCAGGTATTCCAACATTCTATGTGCTAGGCAATCATGAATGCACAACTATGCATAAGGATGATGCCAAATTAATTTTGAGGATGCCCAATTATTATTACTCTGTCAATTTTGGTACTGAAAAATTAGTTTTCCTTGATGCTCAAGACGGGAGCTGTCCTGGCGAGATTGATGTGTTTCAGATGGAATGGCTTAAGCAGGAACTGTCAAATTGCAATAATGCCTATGTTTTTGTCCATCAATCTTTGGCAGAACCGGACCTTTCAAATAATCCATGGTTTAGAAGTGGCCCTTCCGGCGGCAAGATTAAGAATAGAGAAGATGTAAGAACTATTTTAGAAGATTCCGGCAAGGTAGATGTAGTAGTTAATGGCCACCTTCACCAAAATAGGTTACAAATAATTAATGATATCAGCTATTTGACTGTCAATTCTTGGTCTGAATTCGGCATTTTAGGAAAGAGAGATGAGACATATGGCATACTCGAAACAAAAAAAAATGAATGTTATATACCAGGTCTGGGGAAAAATGAAATCCATAAAGACAGAACTCTAATCGAGTATCTGCCCTGCCTTGGATGTTGAATCTTTTCAGAAATTAAACTTTGGCTTCATAGCTTTCCTTGCTCCGCATGAATTGCAAGTCTTCATTGTGACATTATTTCCCTTTTTCAAGAATGTGTCATGGCCCTTGCAATCATTGCATAATACGAATTCTTTGACATACTGGTCAATTTTGCTGTTTATGAAAGATGAACTGATCTTCTTTTCAAAGATTAATCTTCTGCCTTCTATAACTGCAGTTACACCCAATTCCCTTTTCAAGTATCTTAGCAAGTGCACTGGGTCGCGGTTCAATGTTTCAGCAATCTCCATGAAGTTGCTGATTATTGTCTTGTTATTTTCTATGTGGCCAAGGACATGGGGGACTTCTAGTTTTTCTTCACCAAATATTTCTTTGTCATGGATTATTTTTCTTCCCAGCATTGATGAATACTTGTTGATTACACCCTTAATCTTTTGCTTGAAGCTCTTCCTTATTTCTAGCCCCTGAATCTTCCTGAGCAATCTTTCCTTGCTTTCTTTATAGGCAGCTGTGCTTATTGAATTGTTTTCATACAGCATCTCTAGGCTGTTCAGATCTTCCTGTGCATTCTTTAAGTGTGAATCAATTCCATGCTGCAACGTTTTTGTTTTCTCTTTCTTTACAGGCTCTTCTTTCGTAACTATTTCTGTTTGCTCTTCCTTCTTTTTCTTTCTTCTTCTCTTGAATAGGATGTATCCTATTAGCAATAGTATCAAAATTAGCAAGAGCAATGATATTATGATAAACATCCTGTACAGCTTCGTTATTACTATTATCTCCTCTGCCTTTTCTTTTTCGATAATATCGATGTAATTATCATAGACTGCAGACTGGTTCTTGTATTCCATCTTTGTGCGCAGGATATATTTTCCAGGGATGGTCCAGTCGGGGACAGGAACTCTTCTGCTTATCACTTGGCCTGGCGAGAAGTCTAACGTATCAAATTGTGATGATATTACTGTTTCACCTAAAGTTAATATTGCTGTTATTACAGAGACATCTTCAATTCTTTCTGTCCTGTTTAATATGCTGACGTCAACAAAAGCCTGGTCACTTTGGTGTACAGTCCTGTATTGTTCTGGGACAAATGCCAAAATCTGCAATAGCGGTATTCCGGTTATCGGTAGCTTCTCTGATATGTTCTCCAATGGGCTTACCTTTCTTGGCGGTCCTCCACCACCACCCCCTCCTCCCCCGCCAGCTGCAGCTCCA
>JAHFJF010000115.1 GCA_023245975.1 archaeon | reverse complement strand
TTTTATTGTGTTTCTGATATTACTTGCTTCGTTAAATGCTGGGATTACCACTGAAATATCCATACGACGATATTCCTGTTGGAGATTTATAAGTTTTATTGATTATAAGACGGAAAAGTCTCTCCCAACTTAGATAAATCAATTCTAAAAATAATTCTCATGCCACTCAACAAAGCTAAGCAAGGCCCAAAGCTTCCGATGGCAATCAGCATTCCCGCTTAAATGCATTGAAAGAAGCTTGTTAGCATATGCAGGATTTATATTCCCAATTTTATTCAAATTCTCTTCTGAAAGCTTCTCAATGAAAATATCCTTCAGCTCCTTCCTAGCCCAATGCTTCAATGGCATTGTAAAACCCTGCTTCCGCTTGTAAAGAACTGATTTAGGGATTTTATTCTTCATAGCTTCTTTAAGTATGTATTTAGTCTGCATCCCATTCAGCCTTAGATTAGAAGGAATAGTTGCTGCAAACTCAACAAACCTGTAATCCAAAAATGGATTCCTTGCTTCCAGAGAAGTATACATTGTAGCACGGTCAACCTTAGTCAGAATATCATCAGGAAGATATGTCTTGATATCAATATACTGGGCACGGCTAAGCCTGTCAAGTTTCCTATTTGTATAATACTTTATTGCCGAATAAGGGTCTATTTTAGCAACATTAGCAATTCTCTTATCATAAGCAGTCATCCACCTTACATGGCCAAGCTCATTAGGAAGCTTAAAACCTTCAATGAATTTCTTACTTTTATTTATCAAGCCTTTAGAATGGGAAGTAGGCTTCAAGCTATTTAGTACTGAAGGTATCAATCTTTTATTGCCAGGAATAATCTTGTAATACTTGCTAAGCTTGTCTGCAACGTACCAGTCATAGCCTGCAAGCAATTCATCACCGCCATCGCCAGACAATACCATAGTAACATGCTTCCTAGCGAATTTAGAAACTAAGTAAGTAGGAAATAACGAAGGATCACCCAAAGGCTCATCCAAAAGAGGAATCATTTCCTTGAACAAAGGCCTTATCTTTTCTGAATCAACAATCTGCTCATAATGCTCTGTATTGAACTTGTTGGCTACAATCCTAGCATATTTGGTCTCGTTATATGATTCTTCATTAAAGCCGATAGAAAATGTCTTTACCGGCTGATTCATTATCTCTGACATGAAACAGACTATAGTGCTTGAATCTATACCACCTGAAAGAAAAGCACCGAAAGGAACATCACTGATTAATCTTTTCTCAACTGCATCCTTAAGCAAAGACCTTGTTTTAGCTATGTAGTAAGCTTCTGAATTCTCTCCAGGATTAAAAGACAAATCCCAATACTTTTTAATATCAATCTTTCCATTCTTTAACAAAAGATAATGGCCGGGCGGCAATTTATTTATCCCTTCAAACATTGTCAAGGGGGCAGGGATATATTCCAAGGCTAAGTACTGCTGCAAAGCATCAATGTTAACCTTCCTAGCAACAGATTGATCTTTCAAAATGGACTTTATCTCAGAGCCAAATATGAACTTCTTCTTGTCAATGTAATAATGAAGTGGTTTAACCCCTAACCTGTCCCTTGCAATAAATAACTGCTTTTTCTTTGAGTCCCATAACGCAAAAGCGAACATGCCATTAAATTTTTGAAGGCATTCAACCCCATATTCTTCATAGGCGTGAACTATTACCTCTGTATCAGAATTGGTGTAGAACCTATGCCCTTTAGTCTCAAGCTCTTCCTTTAATTCAGGAAAGTTATAGATTTCGCCATTAAAAACTACCCAGATATCCTCTTCTTCATTATGTATAGGCTGCTTGCCTGTGCTTAAGTCAATTATGCTAAGCCTGCGCATTCCCAAGCCAATATTCTTGTCTATGAAATAGCCTTCATCATCCGGACCACGATAGGCAATAGCATCGCACATAGATTTTACCTGTGATTTGCCTATCTTTTCGCCTTCAAAGCTATAAATTCCGCATATACCGCACATGATTCTCCCGAAACCATTTTTCATGATATAAATATGTTATGGATTCTTTGTCGAAGAATCCAGATGATTCTACCAAAAGATTTAAAAGCAATATTCTGAGAAAACCAATAATGAGAATACTGATAGACATCCTGCACCCTGCGCATGTTCATGTATTCAAGAACTTCATCTGGGAAATGCAAAAAAGGGGCCATACTATAAAGATAACATCAAGATCAAAAGACATTGCAAACAAACTCCTTGATGCATATAAATTAGAATATACAAATATTAGCCATCCTAGCAAGAGCTTTTTAGGCATGGCATGGGAATTCTTTTACCGTGCATACAAGCTTTACAAAATAGGAAGAAAATTCAAGCCAGATGTTCTTATTGGCTGCACAGGCACAACAATTTCACCAGTCGGTAAATTATTGGGTAAGCCTGTTTTCATATTCTATGACACTGAAATAGTGCCTATATCTAATTTATTAAGCTACCCGCTGGCAACATATGTCTGCACGCCTGACTGCTATTCAAAAAAAATAGGAAGGCAGCATGTGAAATATAACGGCTACCATGAACTGGCTTACCTGCATCCAAATAGGTTCAAGCCTGATGAAAGCATTCTTAAAAAAATAGGATTGAACAAAAATGAAAAATTCTTCATTGTAAGATTCGTATCATGGAATACAATAGACCATATCGGCAAACTTGGATTCAATGATAAGAAAAACCTGATAGATAATTTAGAGAAATATGGCAAAGTGCTGATAACCTCAGAAATTCCATTGCCTAAAGATATTGAAAAATACCATATTAAAATACCGCCAGAAGAGATACATCATGTTATGGCTTTCGCAACCATGGTTATCGGAGAAAGCGCCACAATGGCATCAGAGGCAGCCGCCTTGGGTGTGCCTGCAATCTATGTATCAACTAACTGGAGAGGATATACAAACCAATTAGAATCAAAATATGGGATGGTATACAATTTCAATAACCAGGAAAAGGCAACAGCCAAA
>JAHFJF010000114.1 GCA_023245975.1 archaeon | reverse complement strand
CTTGACTGGGGCAAAGAATTCCAAGCCTTCTTGTGGAGACAATAAAAGCGGTTCAATCTTCAATGCCAGCTCTAAATCCAAGGCTTTTATCCTTGCCAAATAAGCTTCTTTTTCAGAAACAAATCTTTGTATATTTGTTGCTAACATTCTAAACAAATCAAGAGCCAACGAAAGTGCAAGCCATTTTTTATTGTAAGTCTCCATTAGACCTTTTCTTTTGCCTTTCTCTAATATGCTCGGTTTATTTTCGCCTGTTTCAGCATTTAATATTACAGAATTCCAATTTTGTACAATAGCCCATTTATTATCTAAATTTTTCAATAAATTAACAAATTCATTAAATCTAATACTAAATTCTTGCAGTACATTATTTTGATTATTTTTTCTTCTTACGAGCCAAGGGGTTAATAATGTTTTCAATTTTTCCATCTTGTTCGACTTATTTGTATCTTCCATTTTCTACAAACTTATTTTTTCTCTTCCGCGTGCAGAGCTCCTAGTGCGGCTAAGACATCTTTAAACGATTCAATAGGCGTGCCAGTATCTCTTAAAAAGACTTTTAAATATTCATTAGCTGCTGCAATATCTTCAGTATCTTTAATTACAAGCGGCGGTATGTACATACCCATTCCATAAGAAGATACAGCAGGGTACGGATCTGTTTTTGGATTCTTTGTTACATCCTGATAACTTTCCAAATAGCTTTTTCTTCCTACGAATTTTAATAAGCCTGTATCTACAAGTGCCCTTCTGTCAAAAGCAGGGTTCTCTCTAGTCTTCCACCCTTTTGTGATTGGGATATTACTTTCTATGAAAAATTGGTTACTCCCTAATGTTTCAAGTGCTTGCAGGTAATCTTGTACACTCTTGCTATTTGGTCTAAATGTGCCGAATCTCATGTTTCTAATATAACCCTCCCAATCATTTACTATAGCATCCATCATTCCTGCAGGTGGCCACAAATCTTTAATTTTGCCAGCTTTAATTTCATCTGGATGAACCCGGCGAGAAGGTCTTTGCAGTACATAAAATCTATCCGAATTGGCATACTTATCTATTAATACTTCATGGTACTGGTTAACTTCAAGCCATGTCCTAGCTGGTACTCTTGTGCCATCTGACAGCAAAGTACCTGGTCCAATAAATTTATATTGATGCTCATGCCAACCATAAGGATTGCATTGGTCAAGCACTAAATATTTCTGAGCCTTTATTGGTTGATGATTGCCATATGCGTGCGCTCTGGAGTTCAAACTATTATACGATCTAGCAACAGCCTGGGTTATTCCAGGAAGATCACTTCTAAGCCTATCTGCTCCACCTTGATAATGTGGATACTCAACAGGTAACATACCTTCAATAATTCTTCGAAGATAGTTACTCATGAATTCAGAAATTTCATTAAGTTTATCGCAAAATTCTTTCGTATATATAAACGCACCAACCTCAATAGTCTTTCTCTGACCTGTTGTAATATCTATTTCTTCTATCTCCCCCACATTTCCACGACCATCACCATTTCTACACTTGAATATTTCTTCTTCTAATACCTTAATATCCTTATCTCTATGTATGTCCATAAATTCATACATATCTTTACAAATTACTCTTGCATTTTTTACTTGACCAAACTTAACATTCCAAATATACATCCTTTTCATATAGTTGCTTAAGGAAAATAGTATAACGAGGTTTTCTCTTAGTATTTGTGGTAACATATCAGGAGGAATTCTTCTTTTTACCCATGCTCTCTCATAAATGTGTGTTCTAGCTCTTACCTCGTCTGCTTTTTTCCAAAGTTCATTCCTAATTAGCCTTCTGAATCTACTCCACAATTTCTTGAATTCCCATGTTTTCTCTGCCCTACTAACCCCAAACAAAATCAGCCCAATTCCACCTAAAATAATCAAAAGCCCAATTCCAATCTTGCCTATAACCCCGCCTCCAGAGCTAAACATATAAAGCAAAATCAAAGCAACCAATCCAATTCCAATTGTCCATCCGCTGAATTTTTTTCCATCTTTGCCAGCGGGGCTGAAGAGCCAGACTGCAAGCAAGATGCCAAGTATTACAAAAAGAGTAGTTTTTGAAGTGCTGAAAAATCCACCGCTTGCAGCTGCTGTGCCTGCCACTGCCTTGCAATTAACAAAACCAGTGTGGCATATCATTCCTGCAACAGCGCCTCTGTTTTCAGGAGTGTTTATTGTCAGCGCAGCAGACGCCCAGCCAACCAATAGAATTGCAAGCAAGAAAGCAGCCCATGGCTTGTCATTAGGAACACTGGTTTTAAGGGTCTCCTGTACAATCAAGATGAACATTATTTCTCCCATCTGCACTATATCCTTTATTGGATTTACAGGAGGCATAGCTAGATTAACAGCGAATATCAAAGCCAATGCATAGTTCAACTTTTTGTCGCCTTGCTTCAACAAGAAATTGTTAAAGAAGAATGATATTAGTATGAAACTAGTCACAAATACCAGCAGCCCGCTTTTTGGATTCAATATGCCCCTTTCTGCAGAAAACAAGAAACTAAACGCATTTCTCACAAATTCCTGCTCCCACAGGAACATATTAGGTGCTATGTTTATTGCAATCATTACAGAAAATAAAAATATCAAAATGCCATATCCAGTTTTTCCCTCTGTAGAATTTAATTTTTTGCTTATGTCCAGCAATCCAAGCGCAAAGTACAATATACCTGCGATTATTGCGGAATTCACTAAAACAAAAACATTGAATATCCACTTTAAAGGTCCCTGCCATAAAAATCCTTCTTTACCAAAGACAAGAGCCAATACTAAAGAAGCAATCAGCATTATTACCCATATCGAGGTTTTTTCTTTATCAGTTTGTTTTTGCACTAAAAATGCTTGTAATATAAACAATAAAACAAAAATAATTGCAGCATTTATCAAAACATAATATAATTTTGTGCCTTCAAGTCCGACTTGTGCATAGGCTATAGGCAGCGTAAATACAATTATAAAAATCAATGC
>JAHFJF010000113.1 GCA_023245975.1 archaeon | reverse complement strand
TCGCAATCCCAATAGAAGAAAGGACAATCGTTGCCGGCATTAATATAACTGAGGTTGATACCGGGATATTTGCAGGAATAGCTACTGCTATTGAAGATTTTTTTGGTGGTGAAGAATGAAAAAAAAACTGATGATTATTGCCTTGATGCTTGCCATGGCAATACAATTTGTACAGGCAGTCGCAATTAATGAAATCTCATACTCCATAAAGATGAGATTTGATGGTCATAATGCTCTTCCTGAAAGCGCAAAACTTGTTCAGGGAGAAGCTGCTGAAGAAGACAAGACGGAGAACCATAGCTATAGCCTGCAACTGACTTCATTCAAAGGAGAAAAATTAGATTCAAGAGGTTTCGACCTTCCAAACTACTGGTTTGACATTGATGTTTATGTAGAAAATGGCACTTTCATAATGTTCCTGCCATACCATACAAATGGACAGAAACTTGAGGTATACAGGAATGGAAGAAAAATAAGTGAGCTTGATGTTTCAGAATTTGCATCTTGCAACCAGGACGGATTTTGCTCTGTTACAGAAAAACAGGAGGAATGCCCTGAAGACTGCAAGGTAAAGGTTGTCGAAGAAAAAACTTCAGAAGCCAAAGAAGAAAAAACAACTGTTATTAAAGAGAAACCACTAAGCCCCAGCCTAGTTGCAACCATAGTTATACTATTATTGGTTTTAGCAGCGTTGATATACTTCGCAACAAGAAAGGGGGCGCCTAAGAAGCGATGAAAAGTTTTATTTTTATATTTTTTAGCATTATCTTAGTAAGTGTTATAGCTTCAGCAACTGAAATAACTACAACTGGACCAGAATCTGCGACTTTCGATCCTTCACAGCTTGAGCTAATCTTCAGCCATTTCTATGATACAACCAGCAGCAGGGGGCCTGTAACTCTTTTCGGAACTAGGGGTGGGCAGAGACGAATACTCGGCAATATTTACGGAACTATAACTGCACGGCCTACCGAGGATCGTATTTTTATATCTGATGGAAACTACAGTAAGTCTTCTACAGCAATCAATTTCACAGTTAAGGGAAACATGTATGTAAAGAAAGCAACTTCCTCACAGAGATTCTATCCGGAAATAACACTAATTACTGGAACAATTGGTATTTACGGCATGCAAATTGAATGCCGCTACCCAGATTGCTCGCATATAGAAATAGATGCTGAAACAGGAAAAATGAAAGTGCTTGGTTTAGCGCACATAAAAGGAAGAAAAAGCAATGAGATTATTTCTGCTGCACAAGATATAACATTGAAACCTGTAAATGCTGAATCAAGCGTACAAATCACAACAAATTTTGAAACAGAAAGACAGGAAAGAGAACAGCACTCTCAAATTGGCGGCTATAAACTCAAAGATAGAAGCAGTGGTGGATATTCCTTCTCGATAAATAATGATAAGATTGTTACAGAAAGGATAAGGGGTGGAGTTAGCATCTCGGATGTTTTAAGCCTAAATAAAGAGGATTACCATGCAAGAGAAGTAATTCGGCATTTTATACAGAGTGGTAGCGATCTTTCGATTAATATCGAAGGAATTGGTAGGCCACAAACAGACCTATTGAAAATCCAGCGTGGTGCTATTCTTTTAGCTGATGAAGAAATATTCAATACCTGTATTGACCATAAACACAGCTGTTTGGGCATCTTTGAACAGAATGTAATTAACATCATACTACAAAAATTCCGTGATAGCATACCTACCAAGGCAAATGTAAACTTGGATAATGGATGGGCAAGAAAAATAAAAGTTGGTAGATTCGATAAACAAGATGCTGAGAGCGCTTTAGCTATTAATAAACCATCTGCACTGGGCAATAGAAAAATCATTTTTACTAGAGATGCTGTCCTTGTTGATGGAGACTGGGAAGATTTTGGAATAAGCTTCTCTGCATATCTCTATCGGCAACAAAATGACGTGTACGATTTTCTAGAATGTAAAATTAATGAACGCAAGTGTTACCTTAATGGAAGGCAGACAACTCTCAGGCAAGAGAGCTTCTCGTGCTCTAGCGATGAAGACTGTTCAGAAGGGGTATGCCTCGCAAACAGGTGTG
Source organism: archaeon (assembly GCA_023245975.1). Taxonomy (GTDB): domain Archaea; phylum Nanobdellota; class Nanobdellia; order SCGC-AAA011-G17; family GW2011-AR17; genus JAHFJF01. The sequence continues at coordinate 944 of JAHFJF010000113.1, read as the reverse complement.
TTGAAGAGAGTAGATGTACTAGGCTAATTGGTAATAATGATCCCAATCTGGCAATTGATGTATTAATTGCGGGAGAAGGCGAAGCCGGAGCTGACATCAAAAATATTGCTAGGTCACTGGCAACTGGACCTAACGGCCTTTTCAATAAAGTACCTTTCAATAGATATTCCGGAAAATTCAATATCTGGACCATGCCAATAAATTCTGTAGCGGTAGTGCCATTTGTTGAAGGTGTCCCAATTAGAAGTGGAGACATAACTTTGGTCTATGAAAATCTAGATCTAAGCAATTGCCCAGAAATGGATTATAGAATAGTTATCTCAAAACAAGGATTTAGATCAAATGCTATAATTGAGTCAAGATTGTGTCTTTTGAGTCTAAGGGAGGCAAACCCGAATCTAGTTTTAATGCATGAATTCGGCCATTGCTTTGGCGGGCTTGCTGATGAATATTACAACATTAGGCAGGGGGAAGAAGGGATGCCAATTCCACCAAATTGCATTGCACCAGTTGGTGAATTTAATGCAGAGCAGGTAGCACTAATAGAATGGAGAAGGCTATTATGTGGAGAAGAACCAGACTGTGAAGAAGCTAGAGAATTCGTTGAACAAGCAAAGAGAAATTGGAAAGGGTGTGGCGGAGATTGTGACCAAAGATGCAGAAATTATCTCAGGCCATCAGAAAACTCTTTAATGAGGGATGAGACACTCTCAACAGAATACAATACAATCTCAAGAGTATTGTTAGAAAAAAGATTAAGACAATATTAACGATAATTAACAGTATGATCTTTAAGAATAGACTCCAAGGAAAAGATGATGAAGGCAGTTAGATTATTAGTTATAGTTGCTGTAATGATTATTGCTAGTAATCTCTCTGCTGCAACTACAATAACAACAACTGGCCCTGAATCTGCAACGTTTGACCCTAGCCAGCTTGAGCTT
>JAHFJF010000017.1 GCA_023245975.1 archaeon | reverse complement strand
TTTGCCTTTTGGATGTAGCTCCAGTATTTGGGCAGCCGACATTTCCCTATTGCTTTCCAATGGCCTGAATTTAATCTCATTTGGATTCTTTGCCAAATACCTTATTGGCATTTTTATTTTGTCTAACGGATAAATTCCAATTGCGCATTTTTTCCTGTTTCTGCCAAATGTGACGTGAAGCTTTTCCTGCAGCTGGATTATCTCCCTTAAGTTATCTTCATCGAATCTCAATCCTTTTACTATCGCGCATGCAGTATATGGCCTTACCTTAGACACGCTCTTATCAATAATTACTTTCTCATTGGATTTTTCTACTTTGTAATTCCTTAATCCTGTTTTCTTGCCCATGAAAGATGACAATGCCCTTGCCAATCCGGATTCAGAAAGCATGTCTGGCCTGTTTGGCGCTAAATCTACCGTTACTTCATCTTTGGTAATTTCATCAATAACTACACCCAACATGCTTACTCTATCATCAAGCTGCTCGTCATTCAGCCTTATGCCTGCAAGGTCCATTATACGCTTCTTGTTCAGCTTTACTGTAGGCATCCCTGCATCCACTCCTTCATGTTTCTTATCTGCTCCAAATCATTGCTATTCAAATCCCTGATGTCTTTTATGCTATAATATTCTGAGATTATCCTGCCCATGCCCTGGCCCCAGGCTAGGACTGGAACGTCAATGCCCAGCAATGTTTTTGTTACTTCTGGCCTGAAAATTCCCGCGCCGCCTAATTCCACCCATTGTTTTTTTACCGGATTGTAAACATCAACTTCCACCGACGGTTCGGTGTATGGAAAATGTGATGGCCTCATCCTTACTTTTGTGAATCCCATCTTTTGGTAGAATTCTGTTAAATATCCTTTTAGATGCTTGAAATTTGCATTAGGATCAACTACTATGCCTTCAACCTGCTCGAATTCGAATAAATGCTTCCAGTCCATTGCCTCATTCCTATAGACTTTTCCCACAGCAAATAATTTTACTGGCAAATCTGACTGCTTTAATTTTGCAATTGTTTGCGCGCTTAATACTGTAGTATGTGTTCTTAGGAGAAGCTCTTTTGCAATCTTTTCATCCCATGTTTCCTGCCATCCAGTGCTTCCCGTATCGGCTCCATTTTCATGAACAGCCTTTACTTTCTTGCTTAAAGATGGCAATTGCCCATATTTCGGCTCTTTCAAATAGAATGTATCCTGCATTGCCCTTGCCGGATGGTCCTGAGGGACAAATAATGAATCTAAATCCCAGAAAGCTGTCTGCACCATTGTGCCTGTCATTTCTGTGAATCCCAGCTCAAGCCAGATTTTCTTGATATATCTCAATGATTGGGCAACAAAATGCCTTTTTCCAGGATATATAACTGGGACTTGCGCTTTCAAGTCGTATCTCCTGAAATCCTTGTTTTTCCAAGAGCCATCGGCAAGCATATTTGGAGTTAATGATTCTATAACTTCCTTGCCTGATAATTTAACTTTTTGCAAAGACTTTCCTAAGTCTGTAAGCGTTACAGAAATGTCTTTCTTTGTCTCTGTTATTGTTAAATTTCCTCTTTGCTTAAGCTGCCCATATGTTTCCTTGTCTTCCTTTGACAATGATCTTAATTCGATTGGAAGCTTTTTAAGAAAGCTTTCAACAGGCCATTTGCCAGATAATAACTCTTTTCCCTTATCGGTTATCTCAAATGACAGCTCTTTTCCAGGGATGATCTTTATTGCGTCATTTCTTTTTAATAAACCGATGCAGACGTTTAGTTCTTGCTGTGTCAGCTTGATTTTAGATGCCGGAGTAACTCCGTGCAGGCTTTCCAAGAATTTTTTTTCCGGCAGCCCCTTGTTTAATATTTCTTTTCCGAGCTCTCCTAAAGAAACAATCTCTTTTGGCTCATGACTGATTTTCAATAGGCCTTTGTTTTCTAACCATTGTACTGCCCTGAGAACTTCTATGTCCTGCAGACCTGACTTCTTCTGAAGGATTTCAAATGTTTCATCCTGCTTGATTAACGGCCATATCTTTCTTTCTAGCGGATGAAGTGATTCAAGAAGCTTGTTGCTGTCTTTCATTACAGAAGGAAAATAACTTATAGATTATTAAAGCTTTTTGATTTAATATGGCTTACTATTTTTATCATCTTGATTCTTAGCAAATTTAGAAAGTTCAGCTTCAAGACTTTTAACTTCATTATGTGCTGCATATGTGAATGAACCCATTATGGCAGCAAATGCTGCCGAAGCAATTCCACCAACATATCCTTCAAATAAAACAAAGAATGATCCTTCTTCAATGAAATATCTTCCAGCGACATAAATGGTGAAAGTTGTCAGTCCTATGCCAAAACCTCTCTCGAACCTTGATTTTTCCAACTCTTTTGAAACTTTAGCAATATCTCTTTGCTCTACCTTATTTTCTAAGTTTTCTTCCATGTTAATTGTGCATAAATAAATTGATTATTAAGCTTTTTTCATTTTTAAGGTATTATAATTCTTCTTAATGTTTATTGTATCGGCTTCAAATTCTGCCAGCTCATGTCAAAAAGCTGTTCCAATGCATTAGCGAAGAATGGAGTACTTACCCAAACACCGAGATCATAAGCTTCATGGACTTCTTCATCGTTAGCCAACATGAACAATACTGATTTTCCGTCTGCTATTACAAACCTTGCTTTTTGGCCAGTTATCTTCCTTACTTCAGCCAGCTTCTTTATCTCTTCAGCAACCATGTTTGAATCAACTGGGGCTGCAATTCTTATTTTCACGCCCCTTTCCTTTGCCCTCTTTAAGGCGCTCTTCAACGAATCGGTCTTCCTGATGAAGCCGTTCTGTGTAGTAACAATTGTCAGGCTCTTCTCAGCATTTGCAACCAATGTCTTCAAGTGATCGTGTATATTTTTTCTTCCTTTCAACAGCCCAGACATGTCTGTTGCATCAACCTTCTCAATTCCCTGCTTGTATAGCAATTCCATCTCTTTATAGATTGGAGTTTCGTGGATCTTCTCTAAATCGGTGACATGCTCTTTTGCCCTGTCTTCGACAGTCCTTCTTACTCTTTTTATTACCTCTTCAGGTTTGACTGCCAAGTATTTTATCGGCTTGCCTAATTTCATCAAGACAAAACCCTTCTTCTCTAGAGTTTCAAGAACGTCATATGACCTACTCCTAGGAACGCCTGAAATATCAGCCAGCTCACCGGCAGAAGCAACGCCCCTTGAAAGGAGTGCAGTCCATATCTTTACTTCATATATATTCAGATCAAAAGATGTCCGTAGCTTTTTCAAAAAGCTTTCTTGTACTATCATTTTCTTTGTGACTCCTTGTAAGTATAATCACTTCTATTTTGTTACTTGCCAGTAAAACAGAGCCTCTTTATAAGCCTTTTGGTTATTCAATACTTGGCGGTAGTAACTACTTGCCGAAGCGCTTTGTGGCCAGCCTTGAGATGGCAGCTATTAAGAATGTAATCACAATAAAGGATAATAGTATATATGTCATATTATAGATAACTGTGAAGTCTGATTCAAATAGTATAAGCCTCTTTATTATGCTCTCCCCTATCACAAATGGGTTATAGGTTACTATCTCCCGAAGGAAGCCGGATAAAGCCTCTATTGGCAAGATGGTGTTAGAGAACAGGAGGAATAGTATGCTTGATGAGGCTGCAGCCAAGGTTGCTGATTCTTCTGTTGTGAACAGGTAGCCTATAGCTATCCCAATAAATGTAAATATGGTGCCTATAACTAATAATACCAAGCCTGCGAGAAGGTATGACTTCAAGGAAAGCCCTGTTACTGCCAATGAGGCTACCCCTAATATTATAATTACTTGGGCAAAGATTATGCTTATGTCAGTCAGGTATTGGCCAATCAGGAACAGCCAGTCATTTGTTGGGGTTATGAAGTTCCTGAAATAAGCATTTGATTTCTTTTCCCTGACAACGCCTATTGCGCTCATTAAAATACCAACGAACATTATCAATAGGACTAGCAGTGTCGGGAAAGTGAAAAGGAAATAGCTTCTTTTCAAAGTCAATGGTTTTATTGTTGTTTTGAGGGGGGAGACTATGCTCTCGACATTCGTTATTTTTAATGAAGAAATGCTGCCTTGGACCGAATTAACTGTATCTGAAAGGGATTTTAAAGTTGAGGTATCTGAATTCAAGGCTGTTTGCAATGTGTCGGCGTTAGACTTAATCGAAGAAACGCTGTCCTTTGCAGTATTTAATTTTGCGATTATGCTTGTATATTGTGTTTTAAATTTGCCAAGTTCTAATTTTATATTTGTCAGGAATGGTGTAGCACTATCATTACAATATGTGTCTACTGTGTCTAAGTCTGATTCTGCAGAAGTAAGATCAATTGGACTTGATGTCAGGTCTATGCCAGATAAAGAACTTGACATAGAACCCAACTGTGAAGCAGCCTGTGCATTATTGCCGGATAATGCGGTAACCTGGCTTTTTTGGTTTGCCGCTTCCTTGTTTATATTGTCTATTGCGCCTAGAATCTGGGTAACAATTCCAGAACTTAATTGATCGGCTTGCACGCCCACCTTGCTTGCAATCTTGTCAGTTATTTGGTTTGCAAGATTTATCCTGGACTCATCTACATAAATCTGGATATTATTATTAGCGGAATTATCAAGAACCATGTCTTTAGGGAAGATAATACATGCTTGAAAATCATTGAACTTTACATTATCGATACATTCCAGCTCAGACTTTGTCTTTATGAAATTGAACTGCGATTCTGTCAAATTGGAAACAATCGTTTCACTAAGCGGCGAATATGACTCTGAATATGCTGCAACATTTATACCATACAAGGTAGAAGTATTGAAGCCGAGGCTAACAAGGAAGATGATAAACAATGGCCCAAAGAAGAAGATCAGTGCAGAAACTTTAGACCGGATTAATATTTTGTAATTTTTTAACATTATATAGAATATCTTGTAAAGTGGGCTTAGCCTAGCCTTTGAAGCCAAAGTGGATGCGCTTTTAAGTGATTCAAAGTCTTTTTTCTCCCTTACCTTCTGATCCGATGGCCTCTTTTCCCTTAAAAAGCTGCGCAGCTTCCTTAGTTCCACTTTTTACCTCTTTGTTATTACTTCAAATACTTCTTCCATTGTTGGCTTGTGAACATGCAAGTCTAATATCTTTTCTTTCATTAAGCCGAGTGTTTTCATTGCCTCTGACAGTACTTTCTCTGCATTTGGCGTATAAAGAATAATCTTATCCTTTTTTTGAACAATTTTCTTTACATCTTCCATCTCCAATTTCTTTGCGATAAGGTCATATTTGCCTGGGCTTGAAGAGATGTGGATTTCCTGATTCTTGGAATATTTGTCTTTTATTGCGGAAGGTGAATCGGCTTCTACAATGTAGCCATTGTGCAATATTGCTATCTCATCACAAACTGCCTCAATCTCATTTAGCATGTGGGATGTCATTATCACCGTTGTTCCAAGATCGTTTATTTTTTTTAACAACCCAAGCAATTCTTTTCTTAATACTGGATCCAAATCTTCTGTTGGCTCGTCAAGAATCAATATCTTTGGATTGTGCACCAATGCGGTTGCAATGTCTAATCTTCTTTGCATCCCGGTAGAAAGCTCTTCCGCAAGTATATGGTTTGCCCCAGTTAATTCAACCAAGTCCAATAAAATCTCTGTCCTGTTTTTTATATCAAAACCGCGCATATTGTAGAGCCTCCCAAAATAGGCCATATTCTCTTCTACAGTCAAAGTTGGGTAGACGCTTCCAGCCTGCGTTGCAAAGCCAAATATCTGCTTGAAATGGTTTCGATGCTTGAATATGTTCTGATTATTGTAAAGTATACGGCCAATTGTCGGGCGCCAAAAGCCAACTAGGATATTCAATAAAGTTGTCTTTCCTGATCCGCTTAATCCAATTATACCGTAAAAGCTGCCTACTGGGATTTTAAGATTTATCCTATCCAGGACAAGGCGCTTGCCAAATTTCTTAATTAAATTATCAATTTCAATATAGCTATTGTCCATTACTTATTTTTATCTACTTATTGATTAATAAAACTTTTGTTAGCATTTTTTCTTCCTAACAACAAAATATTTAAACAACACAAGGCTTTTGGCTGGAGATGACTCTGAAAGACTTTTACCTCAAGCACTACAAGAAGCTTTTTTTAATCCCGTTGTTATTGCTTATTTTGGGATTTACTGAAATATCCATTACCTACAAGGAAACAGGGGATTTATTCCATAAGGATGTAACGCTTCAAGGCGGAGTCTCAGCTACAGTCTATACCGAGAAGCAATTTGATAATCTTGAAGATGAAATTAAGATTAGCCTTCCTTCATCAGACATAACCGTAAGGGAGCTTTCTGAATTTGGAACAGACAAACAGATAGGAATACTGATTGAGGCTACCGAAGTAAATGATGATGAACTCAAAGCTGCCCTTGCTAAGATAACCAAATTGGAACTAAATGACAATAATTATTCTTCAGAGCAGACTGGTGCAACTTTAGGTGAATCTTTCTACAGGCAGATGCTAGTTGCTATGTTGCTTGCATTTTTATTTATGGCCATAGTAGTTTTCATAACTTTCAGGACAATTGTACCTTCATTGGCAGTTATTTTTTCTGCATTCACCGACATAATAATGACAATAGCCGTAATGGACTTTTTTGCGATAAAGCTATCGACTGCAGGAATTGCGGCGTTGCTCATGCTTATAGGGTATTCTGTAGATACAGATATCTTAATTACAACAAAGGCCCTAAGAAGAAAAGAAGAAGGCGGCCTGTTTGAAAGGATGTTTGATGGAATGAAGACTGGCCTAACAATGACATTTACATCAATTGCAGCAGTAACAGTTGGATATTTTGTATCAAACAGCACAGTGATAAAAGAGATGTTCCTAATAATCATAATCGGGCTGATTTTTGACATAATTGCTACTTATTTGAATAATGCTGGCTTATTGATGATGTATATGAGGAGCAAGAATGAGTAAAAAATTGCCTATAAGAATTTGGATACTAGTTGTTGTAGTCATATTATCAATTGTTGCGATAAAACCTAATCCTTTTGCTGCTGGTTTGCAAATAAGGAGCATAGAGCAAGGTGAATATACCGAGAATGGCTTGGCATCCGGGCACAAACTATTGAGAATAAATGATGTTGCCATATCTAACATAAATGATTTCAATCGGGAAATAAAACTTTTAGAAAGAGAGCCTTTCAATATAACCGTTTCGACAAGCTCTGGTGATTACAACTATGAGACTGATGGCAAATTGGGCTTCAAGATTGGAGAGAATCTGACTGTTCAAGAATCTGATGTAGATGTTAAAGTAGGAGACAAGGTGCTTGCGATAAATTCCAAGGTTCTAAACAATTTATCTGATTTCAATAATATTGTTACTAATGTCTTGCACAAGAGGATAGTAAAGATAGAAACAGACAAGGCAAAAGTTGCGCTATTTACTGGTGAGTCTCCAAAAATAACCTTGAAGGATACACCCAAAACTAACTTGAAGCTTGGCCTTGACCTAGAAGGTGGAACAAGGGTATTGCTCAAGCCCAAAGGCGAAGCTCCATTAACTGAATCACAAATAAATGACCTGATAAGCATACTGAACAACCGACTTAACGTCTATGGGCTAAGCGACCTGAGGATTAGGCCTGCAACGGATTGGAAAGGTGAAAGGTTCATACTTATAGAAATTGCGGGAGTATCAAAGAGCGAAGTAAAAGATCTTATAGGCCAGCAGGGGCAATTCAAGGCAAAAATTGGTAATGAAACTGTATTCGAAGGCGGGAAAAAAGATATACCATTTGTATGCAGAAATGACGGCAGCTGTTCGGGGATAAGGTCGTGTGGCACTAATAATGGCGGCTATTCTTGCAGATTTGAATTTGTAATACAATTGAGCGGAGAAGCGGCTAAAAGGCATGCAAATATCACAGGCAAATTAGACACAGTATTCTCTGATTCTGGCAATGAAATCCTCAGCAAGAATATAGATTTCTATTTAGATGACAAGCTAGTTGATTCATTACAGGTAGGCGCAGACCTGAAAGGCTCTGAGACAACTTCCATAGCAATTTCTGGTCCAGGTTTCGCATCAACAAGAAATGGTGCAATAGATAATGCAGTCTTCAACATGAATAAATTACAAACTGTACTTATTACAGGCTCATTGCCTGTAGATTTGGAGATTGTAAAATTGGATTCTATCTCACCAGTACTAGGAAAAAGTTTCCTTAACAATATAATATTGGTAGTGCTATTGGCATTATTAGCAGTAATACTAGTTCTTGTAATAAGATACAGAAATTTCACGATAATATTCCCAATAGCGACCACTTTATTTAGTGAGATAATAATTATACTTGGGTTTGCAGCCTTGTTTCAGTGGAACTTGGATGTAGTGGCAATAGCAGGTATAATTGCTGCGATAGGTACTGGTGTTGATGACCAGATTGTCATAATAGATGAAACCTTGAAAGGAAGAAAAGAAAGCCATGCTAATTGGAAAGAAAAGCTAAAGCGCGCCTTCTTCATAATATTTGCAGCTTATGCCGCCACAGTTGCAGCAATGGTGCCTTTATGGAATGCTGGGGCAGGCTTAGTAAGAGGATTTGCCTTGACTACAATCGTAGGAGTTTCTATTGGAGTATTCATAACAAGGCCTGCATTTGCAGCCATAGCCGAGAAACTATTCAAAAATCGGGAATAGTAATGTTTTTATATTAGTTTTGTCACTTTATTAATTGAAAGGTGATTGATTAATGGCTGTTGATACACAACTGGTTATCGTATTGTATGTTCTACTTGGTTCTGTTGCTGGGATGCTGTATGCATTAAGAAGAGTATTCTTGTTAGAGAAAAGAATATTGAGATTGGAACAAGTAATACTTAATATTGACAAAAAAATTTCTGAATATGTCAAGAGAAAAAAATAAATTCAATCTCCTTCGAATTCAACCAAATTAAATACTGAATATTTTGAGAGCTTTTCTTTTCCTTTAAGGTCTGGAAGGTCTACTATAAATGCGCATTCTACTACTTTTCCATTTAATTTTTCTACAAGTGAAATGGCTGCATTGCATGTCCCACCAGTTGCTAACAAATCGTCTATGATAAGAACTTTTTCTCCTGGAAGAATAGAATCTTTATGAATCTCTAGAGTATCTTTACCATATTCCAATTCATATTCAACCCTTTCTTTTTCTGCTGGCAATTTTCCTGGCTTTCTTACAGGTACGAATCCCTTTCCCATTTTGTATGCTAATGCGCCGGCTAAAATAAAACCACGGCTTTCAATGCCTACAATCTTGTCTATGTCCATATTTGAGTATCTTTCATAGAAAAGGTCTATTGTTTTTCTGAAACCTTCAGGATGCTTTAACAATGTAGTAACATCCCTGAACATTATGCCTTTCTTTGGAAAATCCGGAACAGTCCTAATCAAATCCTTAATATCCATTTTAATCCCTCCCTAATTTCTTTTGAAGAGATTGAACCGATTAAAATAGCTTTTGGGTAGATTCCCTATGACAAATGTTTCACTATCAGAAACAGCCTTCAGAGCTGATTCAAGCTTTTCCTTACTTTCTGAATAAACTGTAAATAGGACCTGCCCTTTTTTCACAATTTCTCCTTTCTTAGCCCTTAGATATAACCCTGCGGCTTTATCTTCAGGTGCTCCAGCAATCCTTGCTATCTTGGATATTCCCTTATTATTAATTATAATTACATGACCAGTTTTTTTTGATTTGATTTCCTTTGAGTATTTTGCATATTGCAGCGTTATCTTTCTCTTGCCACCTTGCAGTTCTACAATCTGGAGGAATTTCTTGTAAGCTTTTCCAGTATCCAAAGAATCCAATACCTTGTCTTCAGCATGCTTAACCCCAATCATCTTTAGCATTTCTGTTGCTAGGAATATTGATTTTTCCCTTAGGTCTTTGGGACCACCTCCCTTTAATACAGACAGGACATCTGTGGCTTCGAGAGTTGGGCCAATTCCCCTGCCTACCGGCTGTGACCCATCAGTATAAACTACCCTTACTTTCATTTTAAGGAGTTTTCCAAGAGCGACGAATTTCCGACCAATTTTTTTTGCTTCCTTGAAACTGCTAAATTTTGATTGATAACCATATGGAATGTCAATCATTACATGTGTTGCACCGACAGCTTTTTTCTTTGCAAGAATACTTGCCAATAACATCCCTTCAGGATCAAGGCTTAATGGGTGCCTAACTCTAATTAGGTAATCATCAGCGGCAGCCAAATTCATAGAGCCACCCCATACAATGCAAGCATTAGATTTTTTGATTACATCTGAGATCTTATTGTGGCTTAGGTCAACTGGAGCGAGGACTTCCATTGTGTCGGCTGTGCCAGCAGGAGAAGTAATTGATCTTGAACTTGTCTTTGGCATTATATATCCAAGAGAAGCTATTATCGGGGTTACTATCATTGTCGTACGATTATTTGGAATTCCCCCAACGCAATGCTTGTCAAGGACGAATTTAGCCTTGAAAAAAAGCTTATTGCCAGAATCTACTATTGCCTTTGTAAGATATGCTGCTTCTTTAAGAGATAATTCTTTTGTATAGCACCCTGATACAAAATATGTAAGCTCCTTGTCAGAAAATTTGTTCTTTACAATATCATTGACAATTTCCCTGATTTGACTTTCGCTTAATCTTTTACCGTCAAGCTTGTCTTTGATATATTGCAACGATTTAGGGTGGCCAGTATAGGTAACATCAACTAAATCCTTGTCTTTTACCTCAAGCAGCCTTAAAAGTTCTTCAAATATCCCGATTTCCCCTTTCTTTATTCTTTTGTTTTCCACATCTATGTCTATTACGGCAGTTGTTTCTTTTCTTGCAGCAGAATTCTTAACGAGAACCCTGTCGCCAGCAAATGCGTCTAGCAGAGAAGCATCAGCCCTGCTGATTATCACCACTAAATTTCCACCGGCTGAAAGATCTACATCCCTAACCCTTAATTTCATTTCTACCACCGAAAGCAAACTCGACAACCAAGATAAATAATGTCAAAAGGAAAGGGCCAAGCACTATTCCAGTTATTCCAAATAATCCTATGCCGCCAAGAACCCCAAGCAGGGAGATCAACGGATGGATTTTTCCTTTCCTTGATATAAAATAATGCTTCAATACATTGTCCAAGAGCAATGTCAAGAAAAGAGCGCTGTAAATTGCCAATCCAATTGCAGATGTCTGATGCCCGGTGAAATATAAGAACAATGACAATGGGAGCCATATGGCCATGGGCCCTACAAATGGGAGAAGGGCAAATACAGCAGTTATGAAACCCCATAACAATGGCGTTGAAACTCCGAAAATAAAGAATCCTATTGTTGCAACAATGCCTTCAAGGATTCCAACAAGTATAGAGCCATAGACCACAGAGTCCATTGTGTCTATGAATTTGCTGATTATCTTTTCCCTGTAATCTTTTTTTACTGGCAGGAAAAGCTCTATTTTTTCTATCAGCTTATCACCTTCCTTCAAGCCAAAGAAAAGCCCGAGTATTATTATGAATATTCCCACTATTTTTTCAGGGACGGTAAGAATAAAGTTTGTTATGGCAGAGGTCAAGGCAACAACGCCCTTGTCAATTATCGCAGGAATGTAAGATGCAAGCTGGGTGGAACCCAAATTGGCTAAAAAAGAAGAGAAAGTATCGATATTTACAGTTTCATAAAGGACAAATGCCTCTTTTACTAAAAGGTTTACAAGTATGAACAATGGTATAACAGTTATTATCATCACGGCAATGGTAATCAAGGCTGCTGACAATAATCCGCTTCCGATTCTTTTCTTTAGCCTAACATGAATTGGATGAAATAAATATACAAGGAATAAACTTAAAACAATTGGGCTGAAAAAAGGCCTTATCAGCAGGAATGTCAAATAAGCCAAGACCAAGAATGCCCCTATGAAGAAGTACTCAGTATAGTCCCTAATGTCTCGCATAATTTATTATAAACGGGCTTTTAGATATTTAAGCATATCGTATCAAAGTTACAATGCCTATTTAATTTTTTAATAACTTTTATAAAGATTGATCGTCGCTAGGGTCAAGAATGAAAGAATTACAAGAAAAT
>JAHFJF010000112.1 GCA_023245975.1 archaeon | reverse complement strand
CTAGTAAATAAAGGATTATCTTACGAAATTATAGTCGTAGACGATGGCAGTAGGGACAACACAATTAATATTCTCGAAAGTTTGGATTATCCGGAATTAAAAATACTCGGAAATGGAAGAAATTACGGCAAGGGTTACAGTGTAAAGCATGGGATGCTTAATGCAAATGGTGATGCTGTGCTTTTCACTGATGCAGACTTATCGACTCCAATAGAAGAAATTGATAAATTCTTGCCAGGGCTTTCTTCTTACGATGTTGTTGTTGGCTCAAGGCGCATGCAGGATTCTGACATAAGGATAAAGCAGCCATTCTATAGAATTTTTTTAGGAAGGACATTTTCACTATTAGTCAGCAAAATCTCTAAAAGCAAGATAAAGGACACCCAATGCGGTTTCAAGATATTCAGGAATCCAGTTGCCAAAGAGATTTTCAAAAGGCAGAAATTAAATGGGTTCGCATTTGATGTTGAAATTCTTTTCATAGCTTCATTGCTAAATTATAAAGTAAAAGAATTACCCGTGAAATGGTTCAACAACAAGAAAAGCAAGGTAAATCCTATAATAGACCCGCTAAAGATGCTAAAAGATATCTTGAAAGTAAGATGGAATTATATTAAAGGCAAGTATAATTAAAAATGAAAACCTCTCAAAAAGTAGTCTTTGTATTGTTTATTTCCTTATTTTTAGTATTATGCATTGCAAGCATGCGGAACAATTCATACACAGATAGTGAGCCGATATACATTTTCCAGGGATATTCTTATTTGGCTAAGGGTGAAACATTCCAGTCTGGCCACCCTATTATGACAGGGCTAATTAGTGCATTGCCATTGATGTTTACTAAGATTGATTTCCCGCCTTTTGAGGATGTTTATCATGCGCAGAGATACGCTAGGAATGAATTCCTGTATTACGGCAGCAATGATCCTGACAGGATAGTCTTCTTGTCAAGGCTGCCTTTTGTTATACTAAGCATTATTTTTGCAATTTACGTTTTCAAATGGGCAAGTGATTTGTATGGGATAAATGCGGGCTTATTTGCGTTATTGATTTATGTATTGAGTCCTGATATTCTAGCCAATTCAACATTGGTAATGACAGACTTGCCTGTTGCAGGTTTCATGTTCATTTGTCTGTATTATTATTGGAAAGTAAATTCTAGGGATGAAGGCTTGTTTAGGAATACAATCTTTTCTGGGATATTCTTTGGTTTTGCGATTACAACAAAGAGCACAGCAATATTCCTGCTGCCATTGTTAATCATACTTCCATTTTTCTTTAAGAAGGATTTTAGATTCATATTGAGAAGGTTCTTGTTAATTTTGTTGATCGGAATATCGGTCTTTGCCTTGATCAATATCAGGGACATTGCACCAATTTACAACAATAATAACAAATTTTATCAATCGGGCTCACAAGAATTCCGTTCAGATGAGAGATTGGATAGCCTATTGACGATGGTTACCAAGAATGAAAATCTTCAAGACATTATCAAATATACTTTGACTAAGATACCATTTCCTGGCTCTAATTCAATACAATCCTACTTGGTTCAGGTTCTGCATTCACAAATTGGTCATCCCCAATATTTCTTAGGAGAATATAATTATCATGGTGTCTGGTATTATTATCTCATAGTATATCTGATAAAAACGCCAATAGCATTGATATTATTTTTCATAGCTTCGCTAATATTTTTCAACAAAATAAGAAATCGCAATCTCTCTAATGAGCTGTATGTCTTGTCTATAATTGCTTCTATACTGTTCATCGTTTCATTTATAATGAAATTAAATCTAGGATTGAGGCATACATTGATAGTGCATTTGGCAGGTTTTGTTTTCCTAAGCAAGATAATAAAATTGGTGAAGCTAAATATATTATATAAAGTATTTATAGTTCTCATGGGTGCATGGTATGTGGTTGCATCTTTAATGATATTCCCTTATTATATTTCCTATTTCAACGAATTTGTGGGCGGCCCAAACAATGGCCACAAGTATTTGGTTGATACAAGCTTAGATTTAGGCCAGGACCTTAAGAGACTAGGAATATACCTAGAAGAGAATCCTATTGCCAATATCAAACTGAAATATGCAGGTTTTGAGAAGCCCAGCTATCGCGGAATAACATATGAGAACTTGACTTGCGAGCCAACTTCTGGTAATTTGATTATCAGCGCAAGCGCATTGGAAGGCGTGTTATATCATGAGGGAAAGAATGTTCCTGATTTAGAATGTTACAAATGGCTAAGAGGTTTTGAGCCAGTGCATAAGATTGGCTATTCGATTTTTATTTATAATTTAAGCAAAGAAGATATAGAAAGCTTATAGTTTCTCCCGTATTGAATAGCTGTGCCTTGTAGTTTCATTGCTTAATGTCATCATCTCGCCTAATAGTCCGATAGATCCAAACTGCATACCAAGCACAACAAGCAATACAGCCAACATCAGCAATGGCCTGCTCCCGATTGATATGCCTTGTATCCACTGTGTGAACAAATATAATCCTGCGATGCCTCCAAGCAATCCTGAAGCAATTCCTAAGAATCCAAACAAGTGCAGCGGCCGGTTTTGGTAAGAGGAAAGGAATTTTACAGTAACTAAATCCAGCAGCCCCTTTAAGATTCTCTTTGTGCCGTATTTTGTCTTGCCGAATTTTCTTGGATAATTCAAAACCTTGACTTCTGCTATCTTGTATCCTTTCCAATGCACTAATGCTGGTATGTATCTGTGCATTTCTCCATAGAGCACCAAATCTTTTACAACTTCGTTCCTGTAAGCCTTGAAGGGGCAATTGAAGTCATGTATTTTCAGTCCTGTTAATCTTTTTGCGAGGCTATTGAACATAAGTGAAGGCAATTTCCTTAATCCCAATGCAGATTCACGGTGTTTAGTAACTTTCCAGCCAGTTACCATGTCATATCCCTTGTCGATTAATTCCAGGAATTTTGGCATCTCTCCTGGCTCGTCTTGAAGGTCACCATCCATTGTTATTACTATATTTCCTGAAGCATATTCAAAACCTGCAGACAAT
>JAHFJF010000016.1:11623-12209 GCA_023245975.1 archaeon | reverse complement strand
TACAGGTGATTCAGATAATGTTTTTTTCCCTTTAATTTATTATCAATTTGTTGAAGGAAAACGAACTGATTTGATTGTGCTATACAAAGGACTTTTGATTACATCGCCATGGTATATTGAACAACTTAGGATGCGTTATTCAAAAAGTGGGTTAACAATTGAAGGAAGCGAAGGTAATCGAAGCTTGGTGTTTAATATACCAACTACCTTATATCATGTCATAATAAATCCATCTCTTGTAGATACTTTTAATGCGACTTTTATAAAGGAAGAAAACATTCAAAGATTGATTGCAGTTCCCGAATAATGGTTATATTAATGAACATAAATATTTAATTATTTTAAAATAGTTAGCAAAATCTTTAAAGTAACAGATTTCATTTTTTGTATTTATACCTGCCAATAGTAACTCCAAGAATGATAATTGTCAGACAGCCCATTGCAAATGCTAATAAAAAGTTTAAGTTCAAGCTACTGCCAAGGTTTTTTAGGTTATTAATCAGACCCCCAGTTATCCCTTCCAACCCAGAGAATGTTGGAGCATTTGCAGAAAAAATATCAGCAGAAGAATTTGATGTAAAGAAAA
>JAHFJF010000016.1:0-11613 GCA_023245975.1 archaeon | reverse complement strand
ATTCAAGCCGTACAGGCCAGAAATAACAGCAAGAAGTGCTGGAATAAGGGAGTTGCATGTATATTCAGAAAGTGTCGGCATAGGCAATATTCCTACGAGCATGCAAATGCAGCATCGCGGAATAGGCAAGATGCTTATGGCATTTGCAGAAAAAATATCGGCAGAAGAATTTGATGTAAAGAAAATGCTTGTTATTTCTGGCATTGGCGCAAAGGAATATTACAAAAAGTTGGGATATATCAGGGATGGCGTTTACATGTCAAAATTTTTATAGGTTTTTTTTCCGGACTAGATAATATCCCATCAGCATAAAAATTACCGTGAGGGAATTAAGCCAGCCAAACACCGGGAATGGCTGTTCTTTCAGGCAGGATTTTTCATTTGATGGTGCTATAGGGCACGAGCTTCCAGAAGGCAATGTGCATCGTGTTATGTCTCGGGTTCTTGTTAATCTCCCTTCAGAATTTTTCATGCACTGGCTCCATTGTGCATTTGTGCAATCCCAGAAACCAAGGCAACCAGACATGCCAAGAGGAATTCCATCTAAAGGATCAACTTCTCCCCCATAATTGTAAAGCCATTGGTCACGGCAGTCATCAACACCATCGCAGTCAAAATCATTTCCTGGCGTTAATGGCTCCCCTGTGATTGGGTCGTTGCCGCATTCAAGTCCTTCAGGCAATGGATTTGGTTCGCAATCACCGCTTACAACAATCGGGTTGTCAGAATTATCTATCTCATACGAATAACCTGCCCCATAGACTGTAGCCTTCAAGTAATATTTACCTTCAGAAGAAGGCACCCATGAGCTTATGTTATACCAATATAAAGAATCTCCATCAAAACCAAAATTTAATTCGCCTAAATCCTCAACTAATGAATCATCACTTGCATCAATTACATTTAAATGAAAATAAGCTCCATCACATCCATCCCCTGACACAAAACCATACACTGGCAATCCAATTCCAGATTCTTCAATATTATGGTTATAGCCGTCTGTCCAAAAAATATTGTCAGCATTACATGGAAAACCAGCTTCGTCTGGTGGTATTTCAGCGCCTAAATCTTCCTCGTTGTCTACGCAAGCGCCATTGCTGCATCTTAGGCTATCACAGACATACTTTACAGACCAAGGTATTCCTCCTTGGCAATAGAATTCTGTCAAAAGGGCTGAATCAGGGTCGCACATGTCTCTAAGTATTGTGTCATCATTGTAAGTTACTATTCCATATTCAGAATATTCAATACCGCCATCTGTATCTTCGCAGGGTGCATTTTCAAAATAAAGACATCGTCCATTATAGCATCTTGTTTCAACAGGGCATTCTTGGGCTAATAGCTCTATTGCAGATCCATCATCGCAAACAGCCTCATTAACTGTCCTTATACTTTCGCAAGTATCTGCAATCGTCACTGATTCGTTAGAAGCTATTCCAAGCTTTGTCCTTATATCTCCCCCGTCAGAATCTGTGCATGCAGCAGATGATAATTGTGGTATGGTAGATATTATGAGGATTAGCAAAATTAATTTCAAGCCTCTTTTCATATAGTGCATAATGGGAATTATTCTTTTAATATCTTTCCATTAGTCTTAGGAAACATATTTAAGAGAGTATAAATTAAAAAGGGCGATGGAAACAAAGGAAGGGATTCAGATTGAGGGTCTGGAAAAAGAAGACCCTGCAAGGATTTCTGTATTAAGCCGCATGGCGAGTATGATGTCGAAGCAAATTGGTGAGAAAGGCAAGATAGAGAAATTTGAGATAATAAAAGATGACAGTACAGTGAGAATGCGTCTGCTTTTGAATGCCACATTGACGGAATCAGAAGGGAAAGACAAAAACTTATTCTTTGCCTTTGGCAAGGCCCAGCAAGGCTTATTTAAGAAATTAGGCCACCTATAATCCCATCAGCAAAAGCTTTATAAAGATGCTCAAGCTTTTCCACATAAATTTAAGGAGTTAGAAAAATGGCACAAAGAATAGGCGGATTCAGAAGGAAAACTAGGTATAAGCTAAAGAAAAATGTGCGGGAAAGGGGAAAGGTTAGCATAAGGAACTATTTCCAAAAATTCAATATTGGTGATTCAGTTACATTTGTGCCTGAGCCTGCTATCCAGAAAGGCATGTTCTTCCCAAGATTCCAAGGAAAGACTGGCATCGTAATGGGAACTCAAGGCGCATGCTATAAGGTTCATATCACAGACGGTTCTCTTGTAAAGGAAATTTTGGTGCATCCAGTGCATCTCAGGAGGAAATAAAGATGGCAGACATGAAAGTATTGGAGGAAAGGCCACTTACACTTACTGAATTGAGGGACAAGCTGGAAATTATAGAGAAGAGAGACAAGGATCTTAGCTTCAGGGCTAACAAGACAAAAGAATACTTGAATTCATTTTCTACAAAGAAGCACAAGGAAGTAGAGTCTCTTAAGAAAAAAATTGAAGAGTTGAATGTTCCAAGGCTGAAAGAAAGGCATATCGCGAAAATCATCGACATCTCACCGAAAGACATGGACAGCCTAAAGCTGCTCCTTAGCGGCGAAGCAATTACAGTAAAGGACGAAGACCTTAAGAAAATTCTCAGCCTGCTTTAGGTGTGCAAAATGATGATGGGAAAAGATGATTATGCAATAGTTCTGGATTTTCTTCCTAATGGCTATCCATTTGACAATCGGCCGATGCATAGAAAGACTGCAGTTGTGCAAGCAATAGGCAAAGTGAGTTTTGCAATATTGGAGCTTGTGCCAAGAAAGGATGTTGGACTCCAGTCTGGAGAGGAAGTTTACATCGGCGAGGCAAAAAGAGACAAAATACACCATGTATTGGGAAGAATACCATTAAGCAAACTGACACAGACAGCGAGGGGAGAACTAGAATTTATACTAAAGGATATGATAGATAAGAATCAACAGAAGTATATCGATTTCTTCAATAAGTCTGGAGCGATAAGCACAAGGATGCATCAGCTAGAACTATTGCCTGGCATAGGAAAGAAACATATGTGGGAAATAATAGAGAAAAGGAATGAGAAGCCATTTGAGAATTTTGATGATATAAGAAATAGAGTTAAATTATTGCCAAGCCCTGAGAAATCTATATTGAAAAGAATACTGGCTGAGATGAACGAAGAAGATAAGTATAAATTGTTCACTTAGCTTTTTTAATTGTTCTTTGAGAGCCGCCTCTTTTGTAAGGGGAGTGCTTTAACTTGCCTTTTTGTGAGGTTTTCTGCTCTGGATATACTTCTAATATTTCTTCGCTCTCATCATAGCCGCATTCATTGCAGATAAGGAATTTAGATTTTTTAATTGCTAGCTCTTCGGTATTGCCTGAACTACAAACAGGGCAATGCTTTTCCATAATTAAATTAGAATAGTCCTAAATATTTAAAGCTAATAGGCAAAAATATAAAAAGTCAAGGTATTTATTAAATAAAATGGGATTGTTTGATTTTCTAAGAAGGAAGCCATTAAAGGCATCGCAGGCTGTTGAACAAGAATGGAATCAAGTGCAGCTTCAGAAATGGAAAAAACTTGAAGAAGAAAATCAGCGCAGGGAGAGAATTAAGCGTGTTCAAGAATTAGCAAGAAAGCAGGTGATTTCTAAGAGGAAGTATTCTAATTAGTATCAGAAACAAAAAGCTTTATATAGAAGAAGCCAAATCCGAATAGGAATTACCCAAGATAAATTCTTGGTGTAGACCCTCGGTAAATGCCGGGGACCTGCAAAGAGCAGGAAGCTAAGACTGTTTACACAAAAATGGCTGAAGAAAAAAATCAAAAACAAGAAATGAAGCAGCTAGTTAGGCTATTAGATGCCGACATTCCAGGTGACAAGAAGATTCTTAGTTCTTTAAGGAAAATTACTGGTGTTGGATTCAGCATGGCAAATGCCTTATGCAAGGTATTGGAACTGGATATATACAGAAAGGTTGGGACACTCTCAGATGAGGAAGTTCAAAAGATAGATGGCGCAGTAAGGCATCCAGAAAAATATGGAATTCCATCTTGGCTATTCAATAGGAGAAGGGCTTCTGAAACAGGAGAAGATTTGCACCTTCTTACTTCTGATTTGAAGCTTGCAGTTGAATTTGATATTAAGAAGATGAAGAAGATAAAGACTTACAAGGGAGTTAGGCATTCGATGGGCCAGCCTGTGAGAGGCCAGAAAACAAGATCACACTTCAGGAAAGGCAAGGGCAAAGGACCAGGTGTAGTAAGGAGCGCAGCAAAGCCTGCCGAGAAGAAGGCGGAGAAGAAGTAAAATGGGCGATCCAAGAAAGCATAGGAGAAAATATACAACGCCAGGCCATCCATGGCAGAAAGAGAGAATAGACAGGGAAAATAAGATAGTAGACGAATATGGCTTGAAAAACAAGAAAGAAGTTTGGCGTCATGACAGTATGCTTAAGCAGTTCAAGATGCAAACAAAAGATCTTATTAGCAGGACAGACAAGCAGGCTGAAATAGAAAAAGAGCTTTTCATAAAGAAACTTGAGAAATTAAGCTTGCTGCCACAAAACTCAAAATTAGAAAAAGTTTTGGAGCTTAAATTACAAAATCTATTGGACAGAAGGCTTCAGACTATTTTAGTAAAGAAAGGCCTGGCAAGGACAATGAGCCAGTCAAGGCAGTTTGTCGTTCATGGCCACATATTGATTAATGGCAAGATGGTTGATGTTCCCTCTTATCTAGTTAATTTGAATGAAGAAAATACAATAGAATTTGACTTGAAATCATCACTTGCAGATCCAGAACATCCAGAGAGGCAATCTAAACAGAAAGAAGAAAAGAAGGATTTAAAGAAAGAGGAAGAAGAGACTGAAGAAATAAAGGAGATAGTGGAATAATGGAAAGGCCACAATACAACGAGAAATTGAGATGGGGGATAGCCCATATATACAGTTCATATAATAATACTATAATCCATATAACTGATATAACTGGTTCTGAGACAATTTCTAGGGCATCTGGCGGAATGGTTGTCAAGGCACACAGGTTGGAATCTTCTCCAACTGCTGCAATGGCAGCCGCAAAGAAGGCAGCAGAAGAAGCTAAGGAGAAGGGGCTGAATGCTTTGCATATTAGGGTAAGGGCCCCTGGTGGTCATCAGGGTCCATCAAATGCAGGCCCCGGGGCACAAGCTGCCATAAGGGCATTATCAAGGGCTGGATTAAGGATTGGAATTATCGAGGATATCACAACTGTTCCACATGACAGGTCAAAGCAAAAAGGTGGAAAGAGGGGAAGGAGAGTATAAAATGGCTGAAGTTAAATCTTTAAAACAGGACAAGCTGAGAGGTATTTTCCTATTCGAGAATACAGACCACACATACTTGAACACACTAAGAAGGATAATCACTAACAGGGTGCCGGTAATGGCAATTGATGAAGTAAAATTCATGGAGAATGGATCTGCGATGTATGATGAGCAAATTGCTTTGAGATTAGGTCTTGTTTCATTGACAACAGATTTAGAATCTTATTTTGTCAGGGATAAATGCAAATGCAAGGGAGAAGGATGTGCAAGATGCACATTGGATCTTACTTTGAACAAGGCAGGGCCATGCACAGTTTACGCATCTGACCTTAAATCCAAGGATCCTGCAGTAAAGCCGATGTTCCCAAATACTCCAATAACAAAATTGCTAGAAGGCCAGACGCTTAAGTTTGAGGCAAAGGCAATTCTCGGCACTGGCAAGGTGCATGCAAAATTTGTTCCAGGGCTTATGTTTTATACAAGTGTTCCTAAATTCAAGGTTAAGGATGCAAAAGAGGCAAAGAAACTGGTAGAAGAAAGCAACAAGGTCCTTGAGTCAGATGGCAAAAAGCTTGCTCTTTCAGATTACTCAAAGACTGATTTTGCACTTTCATTGGTAGAGGATCATCCTGATGCTGTGGAAGTTGAGATGAGCAGCACAGATTATGTAGTGACTATTGAAAGCTGGGGGCAGCTAAGCGTTAAAGAGCTAATGTCAAGGGCAATTGAAGTGCTCGATGAAGAACTTGATGAGCTTGAAGCAGAAATAAAGGACCTCAAGTAGTTAAGTTAATAAACATTCGACTGCAAATGACAAACCTTTGCGGGGGTGGCACAGTCTGGTCAACTGCGCAAGGTTGAGGGCCTTGTCCCTTAGTGGGTTCGCAGGTTCAAATCCTGCCTCCCGCATTCAAAGTAAGAGAAGAAAATGGTAAAACGAACAGGGCCGACAAGTACGGTAACACAGAATTTGATTATGGTAGTTGGGAAGTTAGGCAAGAATAGCGATTTTTGGAAGCGTGTTGAATATGAATTGTCAAGGTCCACAAGGAAAAGATGCGAAGTCAGTCTATCAACGATAAATGAAAGCAGCGAAGCTGATGAGACAGTTGTTGTTCCAGGAAAGGTTCTTTCAAATGGTGAGCTAAATCATAAAGTAACTGTTGCAGCATTATCATTTTCTACAAAGGCAAAAGAGAAAATTTCAAAGCATGGCCATGCCATAAGCATATCGCAATTGGCAAAAGAAAATCCCAAGGGAAAGAAAGTGAGGATTTTAGCATGATAATAAATGCAGATGGAATGATACTAGGTCGTTTGGCAAGCTTCGTAGCTAGGACAGCACAGCTTGGTGAGAATATTGACATTGTTAATTGTGAAAAGGCAATTGTTACAGGCAGCAGAAAGCAGGTCTTAGTTAATTATCAGCAGAAGAGGGAAAGAGGAAGTCCATTTCACGGACCAAATTTTCCTAAAGAGGCAAACTTAATAGTAAGAAGGACAATCAGGGGCATGCTTCCATTCAGGCAAGAGAAAGGCCTTTTAGCTTTCAAGAGAGTTAAGTGCCATATTGGTACTCCAGAGGGTCTTGTAGGGAAGGAAACTGTTAAGGTAAATGAAGCTGACAAGTCGAGATTGCAAACCAAAAAGTATATAACACTCGGCGAACTGTCAAGGCTTCTCGGTGCTTAAATGGCGAAGGAAATTGTTACAACATCAGGAAGAAGAAAGCAATCAGTTGCAAGGGCTACAGTAAAGTCTGGAAAAGGCATTGTGAGGATAAATCACATGAAGCTTGAAGATTACCAGCCAATGGTTGCAAGGATGAGAATAATGGAGCCCTTGATGCTTGCTGGCGATGCAGCTTCTAAGGTCAATATTGATGTTAAGGTAAGGTCAGGTGGCTGGTCTTCCGGAGCAGACGCTGCAAGGTTGGCGATTGCCCGTGGATTGGTAGAGTTTACAGGTTCAAAATCTTTAAGGCAGAGTTTCCTTGATTATGACAGGCAGCTGCTTGTCGCAGACGTAAGAAGGAACGAGCCTCACAAGCCGAATGATTCAAAGGCAAGAGCAAAGAGGCAGAAATCGTACAGGTGAAGAAAAAATGCTAGTACCAATAAGATGTTTCAGTTGCGGGAAGCCAATAGCGCATTTGTGGGAAGAGCTGCATGCAAGAATGGCTAAAGGCGAGGACAGGCAAAAGGTAATGGACAGCCTGGGTTTGGATAGGTACTGCTGCCGTGCGCAATTCCTTGGACATATTGATATGATAGAAGATATAGCCAAGTTTAAGAAGAACTAATTTTTCTTTTTTTAGCAAGTGGTATTCTGGAGAATTTTTTGCATTCAAGGCAGTAGGAGATTAATTTTCCGTCCCGAGTCCTTATTCTTGAGTTTTTGCTATTGAAGAAAGAATTGCAATGCCCGCAGAATTTCCTTTTTAATTCCGATGGCAATCGAATGTTGGATTTCATTGCTATTTTTCTTGCTAATGTTACATACCTTTTTGCAAGTGCACTTTCATTTCCTGCTACAGATGCAGAATAAAAAAGGTGTTTTATTCTCTCTATGGCTAGTAATCTGATCTTCTCCTGATCCCTTTTGTGTTTCATGTTTTAATTAATTGCATCAAATCTATTTATTGGTTTGCATTCATTAAGTATAAAAATTGGCTGCTAATCTATTATCTTTTAATGAAGAAGCTTGATAATAAGGAGTTTAATCGGCAATTATTCCATCTTTTTCTGGGGGTTATAATCGTCTTGCTTCTTGTACTTGGTTTATTAACGCACCGATTATTGGTATTAACCTTGGTTATTGGTGGGATATTATCAATGATTAGCCTAAAATGGAAATTGCCTTTTATAACTTGGCTGCTAGAAGTTTTTGACAGGAAAGATGTAAAATTCCCAGGGGAGGGCGCATTTTATTATGTCTTTGGCTGTACATTGGCGCTTTATCTCTTCTCGTTCAATATCGCCTTGGCATCTATCATGATATTGGCCCTAGGGGATTCATTCTCACATATAATTGGCAAACAGTATGGAAGGAAGAGATTTGGTGCGAAGACTTTTGTTGGCACCATGTCAGGTATTTTTTTTGGTTTTTTCGGTGCCTTTGTATTTGTCAACCCTTCCATGGCTTTTTTTGGTGCATCAATATCAATGCTAATAGAAGCTATAGAGCTAAGAGTCAAGGGGTTTATTATAGATGATAATCTGCTGATTCCAATAGTATCAGGCATCGTTATGCAGATGGTCGGCTCTTGGTTTTGAAAAAGAAAGAGCATTTGAAAGTTTCCATTCTGTGAACGAGGTTGAAACATTTATCGGCTTTATTTTGACTTTGTTCTTTTTCATCAGGGATGTTAGCAACTTGGCCTGATGATTAATTATCTTTCTGTCGAATTGTATGCCTTCGAAACTGGTCCTTGATTTTGCAACTAAGGGATTTATGGAAAAATACGTCTTTCCTTTGAACTTAGATTTAAGTGATAAAGCAAGGGTTGCCATTTTTTCTATATCATTGTCAGTCTGTTGTGGCAATCCAATCAAAAAATAATATTTTATTCCTTCAAAGCCAATATCTTCTGCCATCTTTACAATCTCGAATAATTTTTCATCCGAATAATACTTCCCAACAGAGGATCTTAATTCTTCGTTGCATTCGGGAGCTAAGGTTATTGACCTAGTCCCGCCAGCCTTTACTAATGATAGGAATTCATAGTCAATTCTTTCTATCTTTATTGCAGGTACGGTGAAAGTAACTTTTTTCTCAAGGAGATACTTCATTATTTTATTTCGTTCAGGATGTATGAATGAAGGTGCATATATTGAAACATGATTCCTATTATTCAATTCTAAGCCTGTATCGATAATTTCTTTTATTTTTTCCATGCTTCTGAACCCAGTTGTGTTGCTTAGCTGTGGCAATGAGCAGAACCTGCATTTGAATATGCAACCCCTTTCTACTTCGAGCATGAATGTTTTTCCGAAAACAAAGTTCCCGTCTAATTCCTGTTCAAAAGGCTGATACAATGGATATGGTGCATTATTGAAATCAGTTACTCGTGCATAATCTGGATTGCTGGTAATTCCATATACGAAAACACCTTTTATGTCTGCGATGTTTTTTAGGAAATCTTCTTTTGACTTGGAAGATTCAAATATTCTAAGCACTTGCGGCAATGTCTCTTCAACATCGCCAAGCATGGCAAAATCAAAATAATCTGAAAGCGTGTATGGGTTTGTGCTGATGCATGGTCCTCCAGCAAATACAATCTCCTTTCTCATACTTTTATCTGCAGGAATTCCGGCATTCTTTAGCATTTTCAGCACATTATAATAATCAAGCTCATATTGCAATGTGAATCCTATTAATTTTGAGGATATGCTTCCTTTGTCAAGGAAAACACGGTTGCAATTCCAATTCTCCATAGAATTTACAATATTATAAACTATCAATGGCCCAAGGCAATAGACTCCGCCATAGTACTTGTTAGGATAGACAATGTCCATGCTATGGTTGTTTTTATTCCATTTTTTCTCTATGAGCGGGAATTCCATAAAAGAGTCTTGAAAAGAGTCTGTTTAAATAGCTTTCCTGAGAATTTTAACCCATATAATTCAGGGTTTTATCGTCTTTTTTGTGTTCTATGGTCTGCTTTGTCTGATCAATCAGCTCTTTCAATTTCTTTTCAAACTCCTCAGCAGCCGCCAATAATGGCTTGAAATCAACTTTTAAGTTAAGATAGCCATCTAAGACTTCTATTACTCTTGCAGCAGACTTTGAATCAGGCATCTTTGTATGTGTCTCAACGAACACGCCAGTAGTATTTACATCAGAATCTTTAAGCATTAAAGCAGCTGTTACGCCAATTATGATTCCCTCTTTTAATGGGTTTATGTTCAGCTTCTCGAATAACTTTCTCTTTTTCTGGTCTGAAGTTATGAAAAAGGCATTGTTTGTTGCCTCTCTTGACATGATGCCTTCTATGCTTATGACTTCTTTTGCATTTAGCATCTTGCATAAATCTTTTACAGCTTGTGATATCTTCCATTCAAGACCGCGCACATCGCTTAATGCATGTATGATAACTATGTTCTCTTTTTCTGCATAATATACCTCCAATGGCTGTACTATTTTGGAGTCATGTACAGCAGCAATTGGCAGTAATTCTTCTGACCATATGAATCCAATTGGTTTTGCATTTAGGTGCTTTATTAAAAATTCTGTTGTTATTGTGCCGATAAGCCCTATTCCGGGAAAGCCTTCTATTACTATTGGGCTTTTAGGCTTTGAGCTTAGCTTTATCTCCATAGTATTAGTGATATGAGCCACCTTTTTATGCATTATGGTATTGCAATGTTAATATTAAAATAGGAATGAGCCAAAGGCTAGAGTTGAAACAAGTCCGATAAAGAAAGACGGCACAAAGGCAACACCCTCTTTGACAATTACTTTCTTGATTCCTGCTCTTTTTATTGCATAAATCTGATTCTTTTCTAATCCAAGCCCTTTCTTGCTGCAGATTAGCTTGCCATGTGATATTATATCTTCTGCCACCCAATCCCCTTCTGTCAATTGTGATACTGGAACTGCCTTATACATTCCCACTTTCTCTATGGATCTGATGAAAATTAACAAATGTATATAGAATAATAAAAACCCTGCCAATGTTAATGAGAGTATTTTTGAGAAATTATTTTTGAAAATGATAGATAATGCCATGGCTGTTATTGATGCTAGTAAATAAAATAGCCTGGCGAACTTCATCCTTTTTGCCTGATGCCTCATTTCAAGTATTGCTCGTTTTCTATTCCTGAAGAAAAGGATTATCGCATAGCCTAATGAATAGAATGATCCCACGATTATTATATTCATTAATAGCATGGCCAGGAAGGGGTATTTTGATTGATAGAAGAAAGGTGATGTACCGAATAGTGCCCCTAGCCCCATCAATAATTTTGTATCTCCTCCGCCCCATAATCTTCCGTAATAAAGTATCATTCCTAGAGAGAACATTGTCACAAAGCCTATTACTCCATAAAGAAAATATTTATAGTCAGAATAAGCTACAGCATGTATCAGTCTTATTCCTAAGGCGGCAGCAATTACGGAAAAATTAAGCCAATCAGGGACTTCTTTCTTTTTTAAGTCAGTCAACGATGCGATTAACAAAGCAAAAACCCCAATCGATGCAAGAATAATATCCGCTAAAATCATTGATATTAAATTAGGCATGGCAGTATAAAAAACTTTAGCTTGGTATTTTTCCTAAAATCCAGCTTTCAGAAGGTTTAAATAAAGCTGTCAGGGAACTGCCTTTTATGTCGGAAAGAGTCGCCGTC
>JAHFJF010000111.1 GCA_023245975.1 archaeon | reverse complement strand
TAATTTTTGGAAGGGCAAAATTTGCAGGGGGGAAGATGAAAGATCACATTCTCAATACTATAAATGATTCTGTCAAGACGAAGCAGATGCTTTTGGATAAGGCAGACGAGATAGAAAGGATGTGCCGCATAGTTGTTAATGCATACAAGAATGGAGGCAAATTAGTTATTTTTGGCAATGGCGGCTCTGCAGCAGACTCTCAGCACATAGCGGCTGAATTGATTGGCCTGCTAGACCGCAATGTCGAAAGGCCGAGTATGCCTGCCCTTGCACTGACAGTAAACACTTCTGTCCTTACAGCGGTTGGCAACGACAAAGGCTATGATGATGTTTTTTCACGGCAGGTTGAAGGCTTGGTTACCGATAAGGATGTTGTGATAGGATTGTCTACTTCAGGAAATTCTCAAAGTGTATTGAAAGCATTCTCAGCCGCAAAAAGGAAAGGCGCAAAGACAATAGGCTGGACAGGTGCAGATGGCGGCAAGATGAATGAATCTAATTTAGATTTCTTATGAAAGTTCCATCAAATCATTGTGGACGAATACAAGAATCGCATATCATGCTGGGCCATATTATGTGCGATTTAATTGAGAAGGAGATTCACGGAAACAAATGAAGCTTGTTATTCTAGCGGGCGGAAAAGGTGCAAGGCTGCATCCCTTGACAGAGAATATGCCAAAGCCAATGATAGACTTAGTAGGAAAGCCTGTGTTGCAGCATAATATTGAATGGGCAAGACGTCAATCAATTAAAGACATAGTAATCTGTTCAGGATACAAGCATGAAGTAATAGAGAATTATTTTGGGAATGGTTCTAGATTCGGGGTTAAAATTACACATTCGGTAGAGAATGAGCCATTGGGCACTGGCGGAGCCCTGCATTTGATAAAAGATTACTTGAATCATGATGATTTCATTGTCCTTAATGGCGATGTGGTCTGTATGATGGATTTCAAAAAATTATTATCATATCATTCTAATAAGATGGCAGATGCGACAATAGTTGTGCATGATAGTTACCATCCAGAAGATAGTGATTTGGTTGAATTTGCTGGCTCTGGTGAGGTTAAGAAGTTTTGGCTAAGGCCGCATAAGGATACTCCTCAAACTAAAAAAAGTGTTGCAGGAGCCTATGTTTTTGATTCTAGAGTATTGAACGAAATTCCTGAAGGTGAATCAAGCCTTGAAAAGCAGCTTCTTCCCAGTTTGTATAGCAAGGGTTATTTTGTCTACTGCTATGATACTAATGAATACTTGAAAGATATGGGAACTTTTGAAAGAATGCGAGATATAGAATCTGACTTGGTTAATTTTTAGTGCTCTCTGACCTATTCCATCCATCTACATATTGTTTCTTCTTGAAATGCAGGTCAAAATATAGTGAAAGCCACATATATAATCTGACAAATACAAGTTCCACTGTCCAAACAAATTCCTTGAAACTCTTTGGATAAGACCATATCCAGAATATCCCTTTCAAAGCTTCATTCCTGAAAGATTTAACTTTAGGGAAATCCGTGGCGTAATGAGTAAGTTTGGTATGTGCATCGGCAGTTCTCTTTCTTTGTTTTAGCCAATCCTTCATTGTTGTAGGGTTTTTGACGAAAACTCTTGAATCAGGCGCATATCCTATCTTATATCCGGCTTTCCAGAAATAATATGGTATGATTGAATCTTCGGCAACATCTACAGGTATTTCTTTTATCACTCCATTGTTCCTGAAAGCAAACAAATAGCCAGAACATTCTAGGAATTTTCCTTGCGAATAGTGTTCCTTCCTTATTCGGTGTGCGCCGCAATCTGCCAGCAATTTTCCCCAATAGCCGAATAAGGTTGTTCTTGGGTTTTCGCAATAAACTCTTCCGGCGATGCATCCTATCCTAGGATAGTTATTGAATAATTTTAGCATTTCATTTATCGCTTTGTTGTCCAGGAAAACATCCCCGTCTGTAAAGAGCCATACATCTCCTTTTAATTCCTTGAATATCATATTTAAAGCATAGCTCTTTCCTTTTCCAGGATCCTTGAAGAATCTAATTTGTCTATATTTCTTCTTGTAATCATTAACCAAATCTTCAGTTTCCCTGTCTGGAGCAGCCACTATTAATTCATAGTCTTCATCTATTCTCTGAAAAAGTACTGCATCTATTGCCCGGTATAACATCGGTTCTTTGAAAGCCGTTATCACTATAGATATCATTTTATCTCCCTTATCATTATTCCAGGCTCGAAGCTTCTTTGAAATCTGAAATTCATTTCGATTGCCCCGGTAGAAGACATTGCTCTTCGGAAACTTTTAAGGTTTTCATCGGGCACATAAAAGAACATGCATCCGCCAGAGCCAGCACCGGAGACTTTTCCGCCTAGGGCTCCGTTGTCTAATGCAGTTTTCATTATTGAATCCGTGTAATAATTTGAGACTTTAGAAGACAATTTATTTTTTAGTTCTCCATCAATTCTCAGCAGATTTCCAAACTCTTCTAATTTCCCTTTTAATAGGGCAGCCTTTATTTTCAGTGCATTGTCTCTTTTCTCTATTAATAATTTCCTTATTGTTTCAGGATCTTTCTTGGCTGTATCTTCTTGTGCATGATGGACTTCAGTTCCGGATACTTTTCTTTTTGACAAGTAATATAGCACGATATTTTTTTCCAGCTTTTTTATTGTCTCTTCAGGCAGCTTAAAATTCTCTACATTAACTGAGTTTGGCTTGAATTCCATATAGTTGAAGCCTCGACCGAAAGCAGCAGCATACTGGTCTTGGTAGCCCCCAGGAATGTTTAAGCCGGATCTTTCCAATTCGTAAGCTTGGGAGGCAACTCCTTGTGGATTTGTTTCCGAATGGTTATAATATTTTATTGCTCCGATTAAAGCTACCGCAAGGGAAGAAGAACCGCCTAAGCCAGATTGCATTGGCACATTTGTTCTTAATATGAAAGAATTTTTGCCTGTGAAAATTAATTTTTTCAAAGTTGCTTTGAGCAATTCCAATTCTGAAAAATCAGATTCTATTTTATATTCCCGATTCATATTATTCATATAATCAA
>JAHFJF010000015.1 GCA_023245975.1 archaeon | reverse complement strand
GTTCTGATGGCCTTTGAATTCAAATTCCCGGACGTAGGAGAAGGCGTTCATGAAGGGGAATTATTAAAATGGCTCGTGAAAGTGGGAGAGGCTGTTGAAGAGCACCAAGCATTAGCTGAAATACATACAGACAAGGCAGTTGTTGAAGTTCCTTCTCCAAAAAAAGGGATAATATTAAAATTGCATTTCAAGCATGGAGATAAGATTAATGTTGGAGATGTTTTAGTAACAATCGGGGTAAAAGAAGAAGCCATACAAAAGGCTGCTGTTTCAAAACCAGCTAAATTGCAAAAATCAGAAACAAAATCCGTTTCCGTCATGGGCGAATTGGAAGAAGCGCCTCCAGAAGAAGAGGAAGAAAAAGTTGAGCTGCCTTCCAGAAAAGTTAGTGAGAATATATTGGCATTGCCATCTGTAAGAAAATTGGCTAGAGACTTAGGCATTGACTTGAGTGGCATAAATGGGACAGGGCATAAAGGAAGAATAACAGAATCTGATGTAAGATCTGCTTCGCCTGAAAAGCCTGTATCTAAAACTACCACAATTGAGCAAGCAGTAAAAGTCACATTCGATGATTATGGCTCTGTCTTGAGAATACCATTGCACGGCACAAGAAAAGCTATAGCAGAACACATGGCTAAATCTCACCAGCATGCCGTATTGGTAACGCACATTGATGAAGCAGACGTTACAAAGCTGTTCGAGATAAGGGAGAGGGAAAAGGCTGAAGCTGAAAAGAAAGGCATACATCTCACTTATTTGCCATTCATGATAAAAGCAGTTGTTGCTGCACTGAAAGCAAACCCATATGTAAATTCCAGCATGGACGAAGAGACAAATACTATTCTTTTGAAGAAATATTTCAATATCGGATTTGCAGTTGATACTGTTGATGGCCTTTTAGTGCCAGTGATTAAAAACGCTGACAAGAGAGGAATATTGGAGATTGCAAAAGAGCTCAATGATCTTGCAGAAAAAGCAAGGAATAAAGAAATATCATTGAAAGAAATGCAAGGCGGCACATTCACGATAACTAACATCGGCTCAATAGGCGGGACTGCCTTTACGCCAATACCAAATTATCCTGAATCTTCGATACTTGGAATTGGGAAAATGATAGACAAGCCGGTTGTTAAGGAACATAAAATAGTAATAAGGAAAATATTGCCATTAGTTATTTCTTTCGACCATAGAATCATTGACGGTGCAAAAATAGCTAAATTCATGAACCACATAATAAAGCATCTTGAAGACCCAAATTTATTGTGGATTGAAACTGGCTAGAAATCTGTCGCAGGTGATTCTTTCCAATAATTGTAATATAACCATTTAACAACATGATCGAGACTGTCTTCTGTTGAATTGAATTCCATCCTGAAACCATTCTTTTCAAAAACCTTCTCAAACTTTTCCCTTGACTGACAATGGCTTGCATACACTAATTTAGCCAAATTATATGGCAGTGCAGGCTGCCCACCAGTGATTTTAGAAATAACTTCTGTCAAAAGGCCAGTTGCCAACAATCCATATTTTCCTGGAGCCTTGACTTTAAGCCTTAAGCCAAATGGAAAATCTGAAGGGATTCTTTTCATAAGATGCCTGAAAACTTCAGCATCTGTCAATGGTTGCTTATCGCAGATATTATAGATTCTATCATGAAATTCCCAAGACGGGCCTGAAAAGATTTCACTATTCTCAATAGCAAATATTATCGCCTTGCCAATATCCATCGTATTTACATATGAATTCAAAGTGGATGGAAGCGGAACTATCGGCTGCTTCTTGACAGTATCAAACATATTCAAAATCATTGTGCCTAAGCATTCTGGACCAACAACGCCATTTGCCCTTAGGATTATTGCCTGCAAGCCACTTTTCACTGCAGAATAAACTTCCAATTCAGACAATGCTTTTGTGATGCCATATGGCTCTATCGGGTCAAGTGGATATTCTTCAAGCAAAGGAGTTGGGTTTGATACACCCTGGACTGCTACACCAGACATATGAACAAGGAATGCGTTCCTATCCATTGATGCCAATGCTATATTTCTTGCCGTGATAACATTAGGGACATACAGCTTGTCAACTGATTTCGTATAGCTTAGGATGGCAATCCCATTTGCAACCGCATCAATTTTCCCTTCAAGGCCTTTTTCCTTTAGCATTTCTTCGGCAGTGCTGAATGCGTATTCAGTGCCTTTTTCTGTTGCAACATTAGCTCTTACATAAATCATACCAGGCAGTTCAAATTTGGGCTCATTCAAGTCAATGCAAACCATATTATGGTTTCTTTCTATGCCATACCTCATTACTTGCCTAAAAATAAATCCAGAACCGCCAAAGACTGCTATGTTCATTTGTCTCTCCTTGTTGTTTGTTTATATGGTTTAGAGAAAAAATTTTCAAATTCTTTATAGCTCTCTTCTGCCAGAATCAAAACAAAAAAATTAGGAATTGCCCTCAATGCGCCATTTGCGATGTAGAGATTTTTGAAACGCCGATTCTTAAAAGGCAAAACTCCTTCCTTCCACATTACGGTATAGCTTTTCCCAACCAGAACTCTTGGGTCATTACCAACAGCACATACCAAATAATCCCTGAAATTCCGCACCGGATGCTTTGAATTTTCCGGATTAAGCCCATAATTAATAAGCATAGAATTTTGGTATATATTATCATACATATCTTCTTCTGCTGGATAAACATCTCCATATCCAAAATGGATAATAGAATATACATCAGCATCTCTTCCAATACCGTTTACCCTCTTTTCATATCTTCTTACCATCTTGGGAACCCATTCCGCCTCTAATGCATTCATTTTTATTTTTAGGTTGTAAACGCCAACTCTGCCATTTTTTAAACTTATGAAACCCTTAGTGAATTTTGCCATTCTTAATGGCTTTGTCAACCACCATGTAGAATAGCCATTGTATTGATAACCAGCAAGCTCTGAAGCATGGGGCATGTTACCGTGCAACAGGATATTTTCCAAAGTCCCGTTATCCGCCTTTGCAAGCATCTCGAAAGTTTCTTTTAAGCATTTATTAGAGTAGTTTATTCTTTTTTCAACATTCCCATAAGGATGCTCTGCTTCAGCAATCATATCTTCGCGAGATTTGTTTATAGATTATAAGCTTTGCTGAATTCCAGTTTGTGAAATAGAAGAATTGGCAATAGATAAATTTATTAAACCATTATCCCAAAAATAATGGAATGCTAAAGAGGCTATCTCAGGATTACCAAGGCTCGAAGCTAGTTTTAGAAAAAGTAAGACATGAAGGAAGCCTTCTTGAAGCTGAATTACAAAAGGATTCGATATATGCAAAGTCCTCCCGAACATTCAAGCCATTCAAGATAAATTATTCTGAGATATCAGGGGTAGAAGCTTACTTATCCACTTGGGAGAGTGAAGCCATTAAATTGCCCGGCTTTACCAAAGGCGGCAGTTCAATTGGTGGAATTAACGCGATATCATATTATGAGCCTAATTCTGAGAAAGAGATATTTTGCATCACTGGTCATGAAAATGTTTTAAATTTTATAAAAGGTTACGAATACAGCGAACTTAACAAAAAAGTAATTGATGCTGAATTGGAGCTTAATAAACAGATATTTGCATTGAGATATGACCAGTTTATACCTTACATTGCGAGATTCTTTTTAACTTTAGAAAGGAAAGAAAATCCATTAGAAGAGAAACTGCAATTAAACAAGGCTGAAGTGCATGGCATTAAAGAAGTGTTCCAATACTATCAGGAAAAAAGGAAACTATATCATCCAATTAATCCGTAATCTTATGCCCATTAACATTTATAATGCATTTTGAATTCCATTGCGAAGAAGCAGAGAAAGTTTTTGGGAAACGCTACGAAGAAATCCATAAATGGCTTGATGAATTTGCAAAAATGTATCCTCATGACAAGATGTATAAGCACAGGAAATTCAGGCATCATAAGGAAGGAATTGAAGAAGCAAGAAGGAAATTTGGTGATATTGGGGCACTAGTTGCTGAGCAGCATATCAAGCTTGATAATGAAGGCTGGATTCCTGAGAAGAAAGATTATGAACTTCCAGAATATGATGATTCATTCTAATTTATTCTAGCCATTCCTTATTTTTTATCTTGTCGGGCAGGTATTCTTCTGTAACGAAACTAATCCCCTTTGCTGACAACGCTTCCAATTCTAATTTGACATTATTCTTCAGCATCTCTTTCAATTCCTTCTGCCATTCCTTTTTTTGGAACCAAGGATAGTCCAAGATTTGCTTTGCACGCCTTATATCTGTTTCATCTAATTTTATAGTTACATTCTTAGGCAATTTATATTTTTCCCTATCAAAAGAGCTTAAACCAATAAATTTAGCTGAAGGAATTGCCATTCTAACGCTCTCATAGGCCAAATTAATGCTGCCCTGCTTTATTACAGAATAAATATACAAACCCCATGGATCATTATCAACAAGAACATATAACGGCAGTTTTAATTCACTACATAACCGATTCAATAATCTCCTAACGCCCCTTGGAGCCATCCCTTGGCCATGAACTAATATGCACTTATGCTTTTTCCAGAACTTATCTTCATTCAGCCTTCTCCAAACTGCATCCTTTTCTACAAGAAGGACGAATTTAGCATCATGCTCCTTGAACTGTATCAAATTCTCCTCACAAATGGAGGGGATACTCCATCCACCGCTACCCATTTTGTTGCAGTGGATGGTGTCACCTGAATCCCAGATGGTTATATCCCCCACTAATGCCCCACGATTAGAAGCGAATAAATTTAGCTCTTCCCTCAATGCATCAATGGTTACTTCAAGATCTTCAATTATCGGGTCTGAATCAATCTGATCATTAAATGTATTTTCTTCAGTATCGCCCATTGTATGCTTTGTCATGTAATACAAGTCCCTGATTGATGTCGTTTTACCTGAATCTAATAATTTTTTAGTTGCAGAAGCAATCAATAGCGTTTGCATGAACTTCTTTGCCTGCGCCACATTGAAAAAATACCTCTGCTGGGTTTGCTTGCCTAATTGGATTATCTGCTTCTTCTCATCAAAATGTACATTTGACAGTGTTCTCAAAGGTATATCCATATGCGGATTATCATGCTTGCCAATTTCTTTAAGTACAGAATCTGCTAATACCCTTAGCTTTGCCAATGTTTTCTGTGTTTGAATGTCCTTACTCGATTCGCTCATCTTCGCCCTCTGATGATTTCTTTCGCTGCTTTGCCAATTCTTCCCTTGCTTTTATTCCTTCCTCTTCTTCCAATGTCAATGTCTTGCTGCCGGATATTTTCTTCAAGTCCTTAATCACTTTTTCCTTATCACATTTTACCAAATCGTGCAAAGAATCTGCCACTTCAATGATATATAATTCGAATATCTTTTTCCTGTTAGCCTCATGCGCAACCTTCTTTACCTTTCTTACATAGGAAGCCAATTCCCTTCCGCATTCCTGTAATGCCAATTTTATCTCGTGAGTTATTTCAGGATAGCCCGCTACTGCTTCTTTTGATTCTGAAGTGAAAGGCACCCATACAGATGCTATATGGACCATAACTACCAGTGGGCCGGCGGGCAATGCACCTTTGCTTTGTGAAATCCCATAATTCTTCCATGCCGTATCTATTATTGCTTTAGTAATTGCGCATGCTGACTGCTGATACTGCAATGGAACCCTGTTTGCGAATCTTATCACTCTTGCCAAATCTTCAGTAGGCAATGCACCACCATAGGCTATTCCTGCTTCGATCTGGAACGGAAAGCCACGGTATACTGCCGGGGGCCTTGTCACTGTAGTGTAAAATTCAGCCTCAACCTCTTTCTTCAAGCCTTTCTCTACTGATTTATCTCCAATAGGAACTAAGCAATCTGTCGGCG
Organism: archaeon; assembly: GCA_023245975.1. Lineage (GTDB taxonomy): Archaea > Nanobdellota > Nanobdellia > SCGC-AAA011-G17 > GW2011-AR17 > JAHFJF01. The sequence continues at coordinate 6,459 of JAHFJF010000015.1, read as the reverse complement.
GTGCAATTATTTTTGTCTCCCTGATTGCTTTAAGAAGATTTTCAGCCTCTTCCCTTGCTATCCTTTCTGGCTTTGCTTTGTCGTATAATTTTGCCTTATCAATTATTTCTTTAGCTACTGCAGGAGAAACTCTTGAAAATTCTGTTTGCAAAAATCCTGAGAGAGTATTTGATTTTGTATCCCTAAGCATGCTTATCAAAATTCCAAGCTCTACGCCGTATGGATGAGGCTTGATTTCTTTAGGTTCCTTTGGCGGCTCGTTTGTTGCCCTGACAAATTCTGCTTTTTGCCCATCTGGCGATGTATAGACTATTCTTGCATGCGGATTGGCAATTGCCGTGTATTTCAGATATTCATCAACAGATCTTTGCCCTTTCTGATAATCAGCCTCTAATTCTATTTCTACAATGGTACCATGCTCTTTGTCCCATTCCCTGACTTCATCCTTTATTATTTCAGGAGAATTTGTTTTTGTGTTCAAGTGAAGCTCAATATAATTTGCAGGCTTGCCTTTGCCAATTTTTGACATTATCTTTGCAGGCTTGCCCGTAGTTAATTGGCCATACATTACCGAAGCAGAAATTCCAATTCCCTGAATTCCGCGAGATTGCCTCAATCTATGGAACTTGCTTCCGTACAATAATTTCCCAAAAACTTTAGGCATCTGCTCTTTTGTAATGCCTGGCCCATTATCCTCAACAACAACACGGTACTTGTTGTCACCCTTGTTCTCAACAGTAACAAATATTTCAGGCAATACCTTGTTTTCCTGGCACGCATCCAGAGAATTATCGACTGCCTCCTTGATTGTTGTCAGCAAAGCCTTCTTTGGATTGTCAAAACCCAATAAGTGCCTGTTCTTAAGAAAAAATTCAGAAATAGAAACTTCTTTCTGCTGTTTTGCCAGTTCTTCAGCAACATTTCCTGATGCACTCTTTTCAGTAAGTTTAGTCTGCAAAATTTATTTCCTCCTTTGTGGCTTTCTGTTTTGAAACTCATTACATTAATAAGCTTTATTGTTTTTAATGGAATATTTCTATTTGCACTATTTTATATGAAAAGATTTATATTGAAATAGAAAATTTTAATGCACAATGATGGAAAGGGGTGTATTTGAAGAGATAATGTATTCTCATGGTTTTGAAGTGTTGAAAGATTATGAGGTCAAAAGCAGAAACCTTGAAAAAGACTTGATACGGTCTATCCTTGGATGCTCTTCGGATTTAGAAAATGCCTTGTGTTCAATACTCCTATACAAAAAAACTGGAGACATGTCCGAGATGAATACCCCGGATAAAAATAAGCTAATTATTTCTTATGCTTACATAAATGAGGCTTTAGCTTTTTTTAGTTTGAAGGCCAACGAGCACAATATTGCATATAATTTTGCTAAAAAGGCGGCTGATTTCAATTCGGATTGTGCTGATAAGAAGTCATACCTGCATTATGTCCTAGGAAGATCCTACCACGAACTTAAGAGATTCGAAAATGGCTCTAAAGAATTGGAGCAAAGCCTTGCTTCTGATTCTGGAAATGTGCATGCGATGGTTTTACTAGGAATGTGCTACGACACCTTGGGGGAATTTACTTCTGCAGAAGAGGAATTCCTTGACTCTGTCACGAGCAGCATTCGGGGATGCAAATCTCCACAGCCTGATGACATAGATTTCATCCGGCATTATGAAACTGCCATGTTCTACCATCGAAATGACGTGCACGAAGAAGCAGCTAAAATGTTTGAGGAATGCATAAGGCTTAAGCCACAAGATGCAGTACTTTATGCGAAAGCTGAATTCTGCTATGAAGGCATGGATAAAGATGCTGAAGCATTGCAATGCATAAGATATGGGCTGATGCATTGCCCTGACAGCAAAGCATTGCAGTCAATAGAACAAAGATTGAGAAAGAAACTCAATCGCTAGCTTTCTTAACTCTTTTTTCCTTTTGCCTGTATCTGCCTCTGCCTTCAACCTTTTCCAACTGCTTGCTTATGGCACTGAATTCTTTTATCTCAGACTTGTAACCTTCCAAGACATGATGTAAAAGCTCCTTAGCATCCTTATGGTGCTTGCTTTCAATGGCTTTTCTTAACAATCTTAAATCAACGGCCTTATCTTCTACTTTTTCAGAAATGAATCCTAAACCGAAGTCTATAAAATAGATTTTTTCCCTAAGGATAATATTAGATGTGGTTAAGTCACCGTGTATGATATTTGCATTGTGTAATTTTGCCAGTTTTATACCAATTCTCTTGAAAATATCTTCCTTTTCTTCTTTCGAAAGGCTATCAACTGCATCCCTTAGCTTCTTTCCGTCTATGAATTCCATTTCAATCTTCATTGCCTTGTCGTCAGAATGCAAGATTTTAGGGACTGGAATTATCTTTGCTGCTTTTTCCAATAATCTTGATTCAAATCTGGTTGATTTCTTTCTTATTCTCTCATCTATCTCTGGATGGCGGTAGAGTTTTCTTACTCTTTCCTTTATTATTTTATTATCATGCAGGTAGATTATCGCTTCTGCGCCTTCGGCTATTTTTTTCATTTTTGCTATATTTTTAAGTTAAGTTTATAAATGTTTCAATCGAGTGGGATATTTCTATCTTCTCTTTTTATAGATATTTTTCCTATGACCTATAGTGGTTATTTCAATAAGTTGTTTATGCTGTTCGATATCCGCAATAATCCTATAATCGCCTACCCTTAACTTATAATCGCTTCTACCTTCTAGTCTCTCGAAAAAATGAAATGGCATCTCCTTGGTCGTGATAATCTTATTGAATATCCTCTCTTTAAGCTGTTTAGGCAACTTATTTAGAAAATCTATGGCTTTTTCATCAAATGTTATATCATACATTACAAGCCGAGCCTTTTTTTCGCCTCTGACTCAGTAAGAAATCTGCCTTTTTTCATTCTTTCTCTTGCTTTTTCTATGGCTTCAATTGTTTCTTTGCTAAGTTCAGGTTGCGTCTTACAAACTTTAGCTATGTATATCACTTTCTTTATGACATCATCATAGCTTTCGTTCCTATGCTCCCTAAACTTGTCCAACTCACTCTTTGTATTCCAGTAGAGTTTGATTGTCGTCGTTTCCATGTTTTTCACCATATACTTAGGTATACTCAGGTATATTTAAGACTTTTCTTGTTTAGGGATGCATCAATTCTTCAGGGCAGCTATAAATAATTTTTCCTTGTACATTTTGTACTGTATATAATAAACATAATCTAAAGAGGCAAAACTTATAAATACTCAATAATAGCTATGGAGATGATTTATTCTAGTGGGGAATAATATATGAAAACACTACAAAACAGATTGGCTGCAGTAACATGTGCCGCCTTATTTGGCTGCGGGAGTAATTTGCATGACTTGGAAACTGAAGTAATGCCCATTGAAGAAACAACAATAGAAGTCAGTGGTGCATATATGGAGGATGAGGAATGCTTCTCCGCCGATGTAATTTTTAGCCAAGATAACTACATAATAATTTGCGACAATGAGCATTCTTTCGTCCACCAGAGAACCGGGATTGATTCTTTAAGGTGGGGCGATGATATTTACCACGACAATACTGGGAATGGGGATGTTGATGCAATAACAAAGATTCGGGATGGAACCCAGGTATATTCCTGGACAAATAACAACGACATAAACAGGGCTTATGATAGATTAGTGACTGCATTGAAAAAAGATTATGTCCAGAAAGTTTGGGAAAGACGCTGGCAACGCTAAAAAGTTACCTTCAAACCTGAAATTACTGACGCATTTTCTACAAAAAGTTTATATACCTTTTAATCATTGGGTTTCAGTATTAAATTTTTAAAAAGGAGGACAAGGTAAATGAAGTCTGCCAGGAATACATTGCTGTCTATTGTTTTTGCTTCTGGATTCTCGGGATGCATTAGTGCAGGCACGTATTCAATTAATGAAATGGAAACAATTGAAGAACATTCTGAAAGATTTTTAATTGAGCTTGGTGTGGGAACTCAAGATTACTGTACAGCAGAAGTTTTCATGGCGGCTGATAGTTATTTGATAGATTGCAGTTTCAAACCTTATTTCGTACATACCACGGAAAGAGGCGATTATTTAGTAAATCCCCAAGAACACTATTGGTATTGGGATAGGAATTCTGATGGAGAGATGGATGAAATTCTCCATAATGCTAAAAAAATGATACTTACAGATTCTGTTCTACATGATTTAAAAGAATATTATCAGCAGATGCTTTCGTACTTAAAAAAAGATGATGTGCATAGGACATGGCTTAGAAGATTTACTAGGGGAGGATGAATAAAATGAAAACTATCAAGAATGGATTAATAGCTGCTGCATTTGCTACTCTAACAGGTTGTGGGGCACCGACTTTAGAAAATCTAAAGGGTTCTTGGCACCCCTCAGAAAAAGCTGCGTTAGAAGATTTGTTTGTAGATAGCGGAAAATGCAAAAGCGCAGAAGTAACTTTAAGCCGTGGCGGTTATATGATATTATGCGACAATACACATTTTTTTGATTATGATAATAATCATGGCTTAATGGAAGATGAAGCAGAACTTTTCTGGGGCGATGTGGTTTATTATGATAGTAATGATGACGGAAATGTAGATTGGCTAACTACAGATGGGAATCTGGTTGATTTGAATAATAATTCAAGAGTAAATGGCCGTTACCAAAGCTTGCTTCATGAACTCGAAAGACATGCTGTACATGAAGTTTGGGATTATAGGTGGAGGTAAGAAGATGAAAACTATAAAGAATGGATTAATTACAACCGCATTTGCAGGTTTAACTGGATGTGGAATGACGCTACAAGAGTTGAGAGATAGTGATCGCCCATCAGAAAAAATAAATATTGACCTTGATGTCGGTTATGATGAATGTCCAAGTGCGGACGTAATATTCGATCCTCATGGTTATAGAATAAACTGCGATTACCAGCATTCGTTTCGTTTTTATTCTTATCCAAATTTAGGAAAAAGAGGTGAACTCCTATGGGGGAATGTTACTTATAACGACTCTGATGGCGATGGGCATCTCACTATTGGGGAGGATTATTTATTAGTTGATGGAGAAGTTGTAGCTCCTACTGCTGATTTAGATAGCAAATACCATTCCTTATTAAGAGAATTGAACCAGCCACAAGTTCGTAGTGTTTGGGAAGAGAGATGGAGATGATATGATGAAAAACAGTTTATATGGGATGGTTATTGCTGCCGGAATATCTGGTTGTGTAGACAGACCTTTTCCAAAAAAGGAAACTATAGAAACTGACTTTGAAGATATTGGATGTAATTCTGCTCAGGCTGAACTTAATTTCTGGGCATATTTTATAACCTGTGACGAGGAACATTATTTCTATCATAAAAAAGGAAGTGGTGAGGACTATCTGAGATGGGGCGAAGTTGAATATTGGGATTTTGGCCCAGACAATTATGTTGATGTAATACACAGGGGAAGAGAAATTGATACTAATCTTGTTGATGGAACTTCCGATTATCTTGACATTCTTTACAGATTGGATAAATATGATGTAGAAGCTGAATGGGAAAGCCTACTGGAATAAAAGTGGAGAATAAAATAAAAACAATCGAAAATGGATTAATAACAGCAACGTTGGCAGCCTTATTAGGTTGCGCTTCAACTAAGAGAGAAGTAAGACTAGATTCTTCAGGAAATGATATTACCTATAATACCACCATAGATGTTTCTGTTCCTGAAAATATTACCATATTTGTAATGCCATGCAGAAGAGCAGGTGTAAGCTTTAATGATGGTGGATACACTATAATCTGCAGTGATGAAAACTATTTCTGCCATGAGATTGAAGCTGACTATTTAAGATTTGCAGGAGTTACTTATTGGGATGATGACCAGGACGGCTTTGTTGACAAATTATCTGTGAATGAAATTTCTGTAGATGTGTCAGATCCTAGCATAGATAATTTCTATCACAGGAAGCTGGAAGAATTCAGGAAAGAATATGCAAGGAAATTATGGCAGAATTACCTAAGGGGGAGAAACAGATGAAATATCTAACTGCAATTATAATGGCGGCCGGACTTACTGGAATGTCTTGCAAGAAAGAGCAAAAAGAAGAACGGCTTGAAACACAGATATATGTAAATGCAAACGAAATAGGATGTAATTCTGCGGATGTAATATTAGAAAAGTATAGATATTCTATAACCTGTGATGAAAGCCATAATTTATCTCACGAAATAAATAGTGATTCTATACATTGGGGAGAATATAGATATCTACATTGGGGAGAATATAGATATCTTGATGCGTATCTCCCTACAAATGCATATCATCAAACAAGTGAAGTAGATGGGATTGTAGATATCCTTGTCTTTAAGCTAAATGAAGAAAACGAAATGAGAAGTTATTTCACATACCGCGATGGGATGGAAAATTCTGGATTCGTACCTGAAGAAATCGATAAAGAGTATGCCAG
>JAHFJF010000110.1 GCA_023245975.1 archaeon | reverse complement strand
ATGAAAAAGATACCGGTGATTTTATTTGCACTATTTTTATTATATCTGGTAAATGTTTACAGCCAGGGGATAGGCATAGGACTCAAAATAGTGCCTGCAGACACTACCCCTCCCAACATCAATATTACGAAATTCGGGCCTACATCAGCCAGAAACATAACTCTTAATGGAAAATATCAGGAAGAAGGCACTATAGCGAACATAACAATAGAAGTAAATAGTTTATACAGGGTACCGGCAGGTATAGATACTTCTTCCAGAACATGGAATGCCACCATTAACTTAACAGAGGGGTGGAACAGATTCAATGTCCTTGCGTATGACAAAGCTGGAAATTTAGCTAATGTGTCATCGTCGTCTCAGGGCACTTCTATACTTTCTGACACAACAAAACCATCCATTAATCTTACATCTCCTCAAAATACATCCTCAGTGGCAAATAATTCATTAATCACTTTTAAGATATCAGATTTGTCATTAGTAAATTCATTTTTTACTATTAATAGCGGTTCAACCAAATCCTTTAACTCTGAACACAAAATAAAAGTGGAGGCTTCTGAGTGGGTTAACGGGGCTGATTATGTGATAGTAAATGCAACTGATTCTGTAAACAATGTGGAAACAAAGAACTTTACATTTTTCTACTCAAACAACTATGAAGTTGCATTGAATAACTCCATTAATGTGGCATCAACTGAGATTAATCAGATGAATGGGACAGCAAATAATCTCCAGAGCTCCGAAGGTTTAAATTTATTGATTAATAATTCTGCTGCCCAGATATCGGTTGCTGAGTACAATAAAACACTTCAGACTTTAAATGTTGTCGAAAACATCAGCAAAGGTGTAAGCTGCATACAGGAATCGCTTCAGGATATACTGTCCATAAATTCCAGCAATCAAGATACTGCAGCAAAAACAGCGGCGATAAATGCCAAATTAGATAAGATTAGTATATGTAAAAATACAACAATCGTGTCTGTTGATATAACTTTATTCAACTCAAATCTAACTGTCAAAGTTGACAACACTACTATAAGCAATGTAACAGATGCGCTTATAGCTGCTGTTGGCGGATTATTATCAGCAGATAAGAATTCTTTTGAACAATCATCTGCAATATTGCAAAATAAAACAACAATAATAAATAGCGTAACGGCATTAACAGAAACATTTGGAAGCGGCATACCTCAAAACATAACAATATTTGAGAAAAATATAACTATAAATGAGACGCAGTCAGGCCAATTCTACATTAATGAAATTATTGACAAAAACATTACAGGAAATAATGATTTAAGGGCAAGCACTAATATAAAAAATAGGGTATCCCAACCGCTTATAATTGTAGTAGACGATCCAAATATAAGATGGGAATTCAGCGATAGCTCAAGTGCTGTTGTGAGCTATTCTATTGATTCAGGTGTTCCATCTGATAATGTTGGCTTAAGCCAGACAGTAATTACAACTGTGCCTACAAGTTCAACAAGCGGCAGCTCTGGCAGTGGAGGCACATCAGGCGGTGGTGCAGCTGGAGCTGGTGGCGGAGGAGGTGGCGGGCCGCCAGCAGTTCCTGTTGTGACTGATTTCAGCATGGACAAGACAAGCATGAAAGTTATTCTCAAGCAAGGCGAGACAAAAAAAGAAACTCTTACAATTAAAAATATAGGAACAACTATATTTGATGTAAAAGCTGCATTGGAAGAGATAGGGAAATTCAAGATAGAGCCTGCAGCAGAAGAGATAGTTACAAGCCTAAATCCCAATGAGGAAAAGACAATAGAGTTTGTATTCAAGGCATCGGAAAATGAAAAGCCGGAGATTTATCCCGGAAAAATAACCCTTAAAAGCCCTTCAAGCAAGAAAGAGATTGCCCTTATTGTAGAAGTTGATTCCGCCCAGCCATTATTTGATGTTGATGTTGAAGTGCTGCCAGACTCCAAAAAAGTATTTCCGGGGCAGGAAGTTTCATTGGAAGTCAACTTATTCAATGTCAGGGGATTTGGGAGGGTGGATGTTGGAATTGAGTATTCAATAAAGGACTTAAAGGGCAATGTGATAGCTACAGAGCATGAGACACTGGCAGTGGAAACACAGGCAAAATTCGCCAGAAGAATATTGGTGCCAAGCTATGTTGAGCCAGGCAATTATGTGGCTTTTGCAAAAGTCACTTATGCAGACTCCATTGGAGTAAGCTCTGATTTATTCGAGGTGCAGGCAAAGGCAATACGGCTTTCTTTTGTGCAGCTTAATGATTACGGGTTCTTTTTGATAATTGGGGCAGTTGTTTTGGTTTCAGGCATTCTTCTCTTCTCGGCCTATAAGTTTGTTTACTTGAAGAAAAAGCTGCCTCAAACAAAAGAAGCCGAGGTAAAGCAATTCCGCACAGAAGAAAAAGCACAAAAACTGAAGAAGGAGCTTGAAGCGCTGGAAGGGGCGTACAAATCAGGCTTTATCTCTGAAGAATCCTATCAAAGAGACAAGAAAAGAATCGAAGAGAAATTAAATAGCTTGAAATAGTAATCTAGCTTTTTTCTTTATAAGCGCCTAATCTTGCTTTAGCATCTTTAACGTAATTGTATATGTAGTTTATGGTAACTCCGATAGTTTCAACTGCTCTTTCTTCATCAATATTTTTAGTCATAATGCAATAAAATACCCTGCTTTCATTGATGTACATTATTCCGCACTCATGGAAATATTGGTTAGTGCCGTAATAATTCTCACCAAATTTGTGCGCAACTCTAACATCATCTGGAAGATTTGCTATCTCTTTAATTGGGAATGTTGAATTTGCCAATAAAGAGAGCAAATATTCTGAGTTATGCGACTCAAGCACTGTAGAGAAGTATAAGCTTGAATAGAGAGCAGACATTGCCTTTGGAGTTATCAAATCCGGCTGTTTTTCGCGATTTTCTCTTTGCAAGTCAACATTAATGTCTAAGCCATAATAATCCAAAATAAGCTGCAAATCCCCTAAATCAACTTGGCGCAATAAAATCCTTAAGGCTGTATTATCAGATTCTTTCAACAGTTTTTCAAGAACAACTCTTAAAGGCAGTTTCTTTTCTTTTGTTTTGT
>JAHFJF010000109.1 GCA_023245975.1 archaeon | reverse complement strand
GCTTCCAAGGCGATAGTCCTTGGCTGATATTTATTTAATAGGCATTCCAGCCTTCTTGGCCCAGCCAAATCAGTATGTATAGCCCCTACAAGTATCATATTCAGTCTCCACCATTCAGGTAATCTCTGCAAATCCCGTCTGCACCTTCGGTGAGCAATGTAAGCATCTTGGAAATTCTCTCTTCTCCATACGGCCCATATTCATCAGCAGAGAAATTATTATTCATATAGGTATTTTCAATTGGTCTAAATGCGCCTGTCCTTAGATAATTGCATCCTTCATAACAGCCAGTTTCTTGAAGATGGCTCCAGTTTGAATTTTTCAAGCATTCTTGGTAAGTTCCAGCAAAACAATTAATGCCATTTCTCTGAATGCTTGAAGTAATCACCAATTCACCGCCATGATCTTCAGTATCGCTATCGCTTGTATATTCATCCCGTAATGCCCAAATAGAATGCCCAGTTTCATGAATTACTGATGATGGCACCATTCCACTTTCTCCATTATAAACAATAGCACTTCCTAAGTCATAATCATCCTCTCCGACAATAGCCTTGCACAAACTCGTCGCAGCATTTTCAGATGTATAAGAAGCATTAGAGAATGTTTGGCACAATTGAAGGCCATATTCCTTTCCTGCATCTTCAAACCTGCTAATTATCTCTTGCCTAGAGGGTGCATCGCATTCTTCTATCTGCAATGCATAGCAAATCCTGTCTAGCTCTTCTGGGCTATATGGATAATTAATTTCCAAATCTGACTCTTCATATATCCCATCATTATTATGATCCAATAAATTGCAGGCTGAAATAAAATTTTCACAAGAATTTTGGTCTAAGCCATAATTAATTAAGGTTTCTTTTGCCTGCAAAAGATCTTCAAAATTATTTCTGTCAATATTATAGTCAAACAGCCTTGGATAGTTTGCTCTAGACCTGACCAAATTATCTGTTATTGTTACAGATACGACATTTCTCCATGATGTGCCTTGCAAATCGCATTCTCTTGCCTTTATTGCCCCCTGAAGTTTAGGATCAATTATTTCCTCAAGAGTTTCATCCTTATAAAAAATTCCATCTGCATAAGGCAATCGGCTGATTGAAGGATTATACCAAAAATTAAACCTTGAGATGTTGTCTGATATAACTTCATTTGATAATAGGCCATTATTCTCTGCTGAGCAATCAACAGAATTTCTTATATTTTCAGTAAAAGTATCATCCCCTGTGTTTAATCCAGAAAAAACGATGTTAATCCTGTCTTCAAAGATATTATTATGGCCTGGTATTATCTCATCACAGCCAGTATCCCCCAATCTTGTAATTCTTTCCTTTTCTGTTTCCTCTATCGCGTCATATGAGCAAAGCATCGGTTTGGGCTCTCTCCAGACACAGCCTAAATTCGGTTGCAGAGCTAAGAATAATGAAAAAAGTGCATTCCTGAAGTTTAAGCCAGCCATATCCATACCATACATATTTGTAACTTTTTGGTAACAAAAACCGCTATTTAAACCTGCCTATGGTGGCTATTTTCCTCTGAAACGATAGAAAGCTTTATAAATAGAACCTTCTAACGCTATATAAAGATTATTATAATAAAGCATATACTTCAAAGGATGCCACGATGAGCTTCGTAAAGAAATGCCCAGAATGCGGAAGTTCTAATATTCTATTTAATTCTGAAAAAGGCGAAGTCATCTGTAAGGCATGCGGATTGGTAGTAGAAGAAAAGATGATTGATTTCGGTCAGGAATGGAGAGAGTTCGACCATGACCAAGCAGCCAAGAGGAGAAGGACTGGAGCCCCGCTAAGCTATACAAAATTCGATAAGGGCTTGGGCACTGATGTAGGCCAGAAAGGTGATATTTACAAGTTAGGCTCAAAGGGAAAAAATAAATTCTTCAGATTGAGAAAATGGCAGTACAGGATTTCAACAGCAATAGAAAGAAATCTTAAACTTGCACTAGCTGAATTGAAAAGAGTGGCTTCTTACTTGAAACTTCCAAAATCAGTCGAGGAAGAATCAGCAAGGATTTACACAATGGCAGTACAGAGGGGATTAGTCAGGGGAAGGTCCATGGAATCTGTTGTTGCAGGCGCATTGTATGCAGCTTGTAGGCGCCATGAAGTTCCAAGGACATTGGATGAATTATCAGAAGCTTCAGGCATTGATAAAAAAGAAATCGGGAGAACATATAGATTCGTAACAAGGGAATTGGGAATAAGAATTTTGCCATCCAATCCAGTAGATTACATTCCAAGGTTTGCATCAGCTTTAAAAATTTCAGCAGAAACGCAGTCAAAGGCCGTTGAGATTTTAGAATTGGCTCAGGGTTCAGAATTAACATCAGGTAGAGGCCCGACTGGTATTGCAGCTGCTTCATTATATGTTGCTGCCTTGACAAATAACGAAAAAAGAACACAAAGGGAAGTAGCAGATATTGCTGGAGTTACAGAAGTAACAATTAGGAATAGGTACAAGGAATTAATCAAGAAATTAAACTTAAAAGAAGTATTGAAGAAAGTAAAGAAAGAAGAAGTTAAATAAATTTCTCTCGTAACGTTTATATAATCTGCTTTACTAATCCTATTGATGCAAAAGAGGGGGCAAATTACCATATTTATCATTATAGGAATTGTATTAATAGCCATTATTGCCTTAACTTTGGGTTTAAGGACAGACTTGGCAAAATCTGCTGTTAAGAAAGCTGCTTCTTTGACAGAATCTTTTGCTACAAAATCTGACAATGTAAAAGTTATTGCTGAAGACTGCTTGAGATCAAAATTGCAGGAAGCAGTGATACTCTATGGTAATCGGAAGGTAGAAGATTATGAGAAAGCATTGGCAAACCAGATTGAAAGTTCTATTCCAGTATGTTTAGATTTCTCATCAGTTGATGGGGTAGATGTCAACCGTGAAGGCAATATCGAAATTGTAACAGAATTAAATGCGGACAAAAGTGCCGTTTCCGCAACTGCCACTTTAAATATAGAGATAAACCATAACGAAGACCACCAAACAATAGAAAATGTTTATGCTGAAGTTTCATTCGCCAAAAAATGTTGTGTTCCTGTAAGAGTCGATTCTGATTGTATGTCAAAAGATTCAGGCACATACAAAGTATGCGGCTTTGTTTTTGAGATTCA
>JAHFJF010000108.1 GCA_023245975.1 archaeon | reverse complement strand
CGATCGCTATAGGCTGAGTCTCTTTTTTTTGTGATTTTTGCAGGGATTTTCATGATGTAATCATTAGGCATATTCCCTACTGTTCCATTGTTAGGCGCATCAATTATATGAACTTTGCCAGCATCAGTAAAGATATCTTTGACGAGTTCGGAGGCCACAGTGGAATACATGAAGCCGCCTTTTTGGGAAAGTTCTTCAGGATGAGTGTCTCTGTCAGGTTCGGAATAAAGTTTTCTTAACATTGTAAATTCCGCAGGTGTATCTGCCCCCACAGGCTCCAAGATAAGCAAAAGATATCTCTTCCAATTTAATTTTCTTTGCCGAAAGCAACTTTTCAATCTCGACTTTGAGGCGTTTAAAAAACCTCTTCCTTTCCAATTCCCTGATGATTAGTTTCAGGGCTTTTATGCAGAGAAATGATTAAACCTTTTGAGTCAGCCAGAGCGTATTGGGTTTTAGTATTGCCGATATCAATTCCAAGAAAATATTTCATGTAAGAACATGTTATTTTCCATTTATAAGCTTCTTGAGACGAGGAAGATATTCATCGTGCGCGCCTGCTTTGAGCGGGATAACCTTGCTAGCCTCGTCGAGGAAGTAGTTTACATCTCTGCCCATGGTCTGTCCTTTTTTTGTGTGCATATCAAGCACATAGTCCTTTACATAAGGCCTTCTTCCCTTGTCAAACTCTTTTTCAACTATGTTTCTCATCATATCGCTGGAGCGGTCTTTTTCGAGAGAACACAAATACCTGATGGCATGGACAAAGAATAACGGCCTGTCAGGAGCATTATAGGCAAATTCGCGCCTTATATCGTTTAAATTCTTTGTCAGAATAGGGGCTCGCAGTTCGCCAAAGCCAATATCCTCAACGCTTATAACAAGCAGCCTTTTCCACATGAAATTCTCAAGTTCTTCAGAAGTTATGTACATTTCCCATGCAAAGGCGATGGCATCTTCGACTTCACCTCTTCTAATGCTTTTCTGCAAACCTGAAATAACTTCATCTGCATTAAACCCATTCTTCGTTTTGGCATTCTGCCACGGATCATAAGCAATTGGCATATATCCTCTTATTTTTATATAATAAAATAGTTACATTGTAGCTTCAGTATAAGCCGGTTCAGGAAGTGTTATTTTGCATGAAGCAACTTTATTTTCAGCCATAACATCTTTTATATTCTTAAACAACTTTGCAACAATGAACTCTAATATCTGACTTCCGTATTTAGCTTCACCTATATCGCTATATTCAACATTCAAAGGTGGAATTTTTATGGCATTCTTAGTTATTCCAGGAGGCAGTGTAATTGATACATCCTCTATGGTTAGATGCTTAACTATATATTTGCATTCTCTTTTTGATATTTCAGGACTTAAGGCATATTCCGAAATATGTTTATTAATCTGCTGGATATTAGTACCTTTTGACGAATTTTCGTAATTTATATCGAAATCTTGGATAATAATGTCATTTATTGTTATTTCGCTATTGAATATCGAAAGTAAATCTATGTCTACAATAATCGTTCCTAAAATACATGCATTTGAAGAATAATAATCACTGGGGTTGGATATGCGCAGCGATTTCATTTCTATTCTACCTCTGAGAATTGATGTTTCAACGCTTTCGACTTCCACTTTTGAACCGATTGAACTAGAGAAGTAATTTACTATCTCATTTGTTATAAATGAATTAAGATTAAAATACCCGTAGAGAGGCTGCAAAGTTAAAAGGAAAAACAAGAGTAAGATTGCTTTAATGCATGTTTTACTTCTATCGTTCATTCTTAATCTCGCTATTTAATTTCAAGTAAGTGTAATTGTTTAGGTGTGCCTAAAAATATGTTGCACGATATTAAATATGGATTACAGTATATATAGAGTTTTGAAATTTGCCAATGTAGCTCAGTTGGTAGAGCAGCGCATTCGTAATGCACAGGTCAGCGGTTCGATTCCGCTCATTGGCTCCATTATGCTTTTTTTATGAGCGCTTTGAATATAAAGAAAAACCATTATACCCTAGATGAATTATCTCCCAGAATAACTGGAATATTACTCTTCGCCTCTGGGGTATCACACATTATTCTTGCCCCTCTTCTCTATTACGGATATGTCCCTTCTCATGCGCTTATTACGACTTTAACCGCTGATAGCCAAACATACGGAAAAGCAATTGCCACCGCAGTAATCTTCCTCGGATTTATAGAATTAATTCTTGGCACAGGAATTTATCTTAAAAAGCGAAAAGCCATGGTACTGGCGATACTTCTTGTTTTTATCCTCTTAATAAAATATCTCTTCATAAGGTTTTCTACTGTAACTGCGATTAATGAATTCCTGTTTCTCCTAATGCTTATCGTGACTTTACGGCATCATGGTACAGATAACACACAGAATTTAAAGACATTGAAAGAAATTGTGGCTTGGTTTTCAATTCTCATAGCCCTTGCTTTTGGCATAATAGGAAGTTATCTGCTGAAGGACCAGTATGAGAATCTGCACTCAATAATTGACGCTGTGTACTATACGGTTTCTACATACAGCACTGTAGGCTATGGAGATATAACTCCTGTCACAGATGAGGCCAAAATATTTACTTCCCTCATGATAATAATCGGAATTGGCTCATTCATGACCACTCTTTCGTTTGTCTTTGCTCCAATGGTTGAAAATAAAATTAAAGGAATATTCAAGATTATGACTAAAATATCCAACATCAAAGAACATGTAATAATCTGCGGGTACAACAAACTTGCCAAAGCTCTGGCTTCATCTCTAGACAAGGCAAAAATTCCTTATCTGATTATTGAGAAATCCTCAGATCATATAGATGAAATTGAAGAGCTTAACATTAATTTCATTATTGGCATCCCATCTAAGAAAGAAGTACTGCTTAAAGCGCAGATCAAAAAGGCTACTACTGTGATGTGCGTTTTTGAAAATGACGCAGAGAACATTATCACTATTATGGCCATCAAAGAGATTCTTTCTGAATCAAAACGGCCTAAAGATTTAAAAATAATAACAAGAATTGAAAACGATTTCAATGCTGAAAAATATCATAGCATCGGAGTCGATAAAATAGTTTCTCCTGCCATGCTTGGCGCAGAAGCCATGCTCAACTGACCTTTTTAGTCATTTCGCCCGCGGATGAGCTTTCCTG
>JAHFJF010000107.1 GCA_023245975.1 archaeon | reverse complement strand
GAAGTACATGGTCCAGTCGGAGATTCAGGAGTAACTGGTAGAAAAATCATAGTTGATACTTACGGCGGAGTAGGAAGACATGGTGGTGGGGCATTTTCCGGCAAAGACCCATCAAAAGTGGACAGGTCAGCAGCTTATTTAGCAAGATATGTGGCAAAGAATGTTGTTGCTGCAGGATTAGCTGATGTTTGCGAATTGCAATTATCTTATTGCATTGGTGTGGCAGAGCCAACTTCTGTACAGGTAAACACTTTTGGTACTGGAAAAGTTTCTGATAGCAAACTTGTCATGGCTGTAAGGGAAGTAATGCCATTGAAGCCGGCAGAAATAGTAAAGAAATTCAGCTTGACCAAACCAGAAGGCTGGTGCTATTATGATACTGCCGCTTATGGGCATTTCGGAAATGACAGATATCCATGGGAAAAGACTGATCGATTAGAAGACTTATATGATGTCGCTACATCGGTTGATGTGCTATATTAGCTACAAAGTAGAAGATCTTTACAATCTGGCAATGAAATAATTAACCATGCCTGAAATATTCAATCAGTCTTTCAACAATTTCTTCTTTATTTTTATTTGTGCAAGAAATTACTACATCAGAATATCCAAGATAAAGAGGCTTGCGCTCTTCAAAGATCTCACGCAATGATTTAGTTTTTAAACCGATAATGCCGCGCTGCTCTTTGTTTTTTACCCTGCCTTCTATGTTTTCAAACGTATCTTCCAAGTAAACCCTGAATGCACGTTGCCAGAGATAAATCATAAGGTCATGATGGTAAATTATGCTGCCGCCAGGAACAACTACTTTCTTGCTAAAACCCAATTCATACATCATCTGCTTCTCAAACTGCATAAACATCTGTTCGCCATAACTGTCTATAATCTCATGAGGTGATTGATTGTATCTCTTTTGTAGCTCAATATCAACGTCAATAAATTCATAGCCAAGCTGTTTTGCAACCAAAGCGCCAATGGTAGATTTCCCAACGCCGGCCATTCCTATCAATACAATGCCTTTTGAATGCATTTATTTTCTTAATAAGAAAAGCTTTATTAACTTAATTGAAAATCCGCAAATGATGGCATCCAAAATAATAAATAGCATTGTTCTCGCAGCTGCTTTAGGATGCGGGCCTTCATTAAGCAATCAGGAAATATTGAGAAACAGAACAGAATACCATACCGAATTAGAGATGTCTGATTTCAGAAGGCAAGGTTTGGAATTGGAAGCAAAAATAGAAGGCGAAACTTCTGCAAACATATGGACTACAATAGATGCAAGAGTTCTCATGGAAAGAAAAGATGAATTAATAGAGATGATTAAAAGTTTATTTACAGACCAATCAAATTATCTCAATTCATTCTGCCCACACCCTGTAAATCAAGTAGAGATTATATTAGACAATATTGGAAATGACTTCGGATCTGTTCCAAGCTATTCCAGGATAATTGTGCTTGATGAAGAAAGTTTTGAAAATTTGCTAGACAATCCCGAGAACATTAAAAGGTCAATTGCGCTAATACATGAATATGCACATGTGCAAGAAAATTGGCTGGATTATAATGAACCACTGATGTACAGAGAATTATCATCGATAATCGTTGAATCACTTAATGCAATACGCGTACATGGATTTGAATTTTACAAGAAAAGTTATAGGATCAATTTTGACAAGTTAGATTTTCAGCCGATTGAATTATTAGGAGACCAAGCAGGATATTATGCTATAAGAACTCTTGCAATGCAATTTATGATGGATGCTTTTGAAGGAAGAATAACTTGGGAAGGAAACATTCCACCCTTAGAAAAGATGGAACAGTTTACTGGGTTATATTTTACTGAAGAAAAAAATGGTAGTGAAGGATTTGATGATGCAGCAAGCGATGCCGGACTTTTATTCAATGACAGGCCATTAAGATTAAATGGTATAAGAAGAAGGGCTTTTGAAAATGAAGTTCGTTAAGGATTTTTTAGTTTAGCAAAATTGTCTAATGTTAAACCTTTGCTTTTTATGAAATCCAATGAAACTGCAAGGCTCTTGTTGCCCTCATCAGGTATCTCTGACAATGGAAGGAAGAACCAGCCAATGTTGTCAAACCTAACACCAACCCACGGCTCAGCACCGAAATGCTCTGCAAATCCCTTTAATTCATTCATCTGCTGTCTCTCCAAGTATTGTGTTTTTTTCTTCAATGACTTGCATTCTATAGCCAAGAACCTATTCTTGTTTCCAGCCAACAAATCAGGAGCCGGCATCGATGTCGAGCCTGAACCTGCAACTCTCAATACTGCCCAGCCATTATCCCATAGAAAATGAAAAAGTTCCCTCTCCGCGCGACTCCCCTTCTCTTTCACTCCCATATGCAAAATCTAGTTAATTGCTTAGAATAAATATGTTTGGGTGATTATTGGTATGCTCTTTCTCTCTTATCAATATCAGAAATGAAAATTAAATTTATGCCAAAGAAAACAGAATATTGAACTCTATAATCACCAATTCTAATCCTAAAAACCTTATCTTTCTGGTTAACGATTCTTTTTACATCTTTGGGGAATGGATCTTTTGCCAGTTCTTCAATTCTCCCCATCAATCTTTTAACTAATCCAGGATCGGACTTTTTAAGGAACTTTTTAGCAGAATTGGAAAATTCAATAGAAAACATATTTTATAAGCCCAATTCTTTTTTCAATTTAGAGAGTGGTGTTGTTTTTCCAGCTTTAAGCTCTTGTAAAGCCTTTTTGTACCTTCCCTCTTCTTCGAGGGTCATAATCGTATCTGGATCAAACATATGATCTTTAATAAATCCTACTTCTGATTCTATTTTTTCAAGTTTTTCCATTATTTGTTTCATTTCTTTCACCATCCTCTATTTTAATGCAGCTAGATTTATATGCTTTCCTTTATATACATTATTATTTGTTTCCGTAAAATCAGTGTTCGGTACGGAAAAAATCACTATGCTTCGGAATAAATCTCAGACCCACGGATAGAGCAGCCGACCGTATGTAGCATCTTATTAGTTATTCAGAATAAATATGTTTTGGTAATTATGCCGGTGAACGTGGATTACGCTCCTTTTCCGGAAGAAGCTCCTTATCGAGCTTAAATTTTGCATCGTCATACCTAGAATCCATCAATGCGCTTTCTATCTTGTAACGCCATA
>JAHFJF010000106.1 GCA_023245975.1 archaeon | reverse complement strand
CAGCTCTTTTGTTGGTGCATCTATGCTAAGGTAAAGCTGCGTAATCGGCTTTAGGTTCTTTACGCTTTCAGGATATTGTGCATTAGTTACAAGAAATGTAGAAATATTGTCTTTATGGAATAGCTCAACCAATTCATTCATCATTGGATATGTTATAGGCTCGCCAGTCAATGATAAAGCAACATGCCTTACCTCTTTTGATTTTTCAAATGCTGCCTTATTTGCCTTCTCAGAGCCGCCAAATCCTGCCAGCAATTTGCGATGTTCCTCGAGGCTTTTCTCAAAAATCATTTTAGGGTTATCTATCCCCCATTTCCATTCTTTTGATACTGGTGCTTTGTAGCCCCTCCAGCAGAATGAGCACCTGTTAGCACAGCTTATGCTAGTTGTCATTTGCATGCACTGGTTGCTCATTATCCCGTAGAATTTCAGCTTATAGCAGCCGCCTTCTCCATTAATCATATTCTTTGTCCAGCCGCATGTCTTTACTGCACTATGGCTGCCGACAATTCTGTATTGCTGCTTTTCCAATTCTAATTTTGCTTCTTGTGTTAGCATTAATCACCATAAAAGAAGTTTCTTTAAAAAGTTTTGTTTAAATCCAGTCTTTTCGTCGGAAATAGTAAAATATAATCCCCATCGAAAGTGCCATTATGCCTAATGCAATGTAAAACCCATATTTCAAAGAAGCTTTTGGTATGTACTGAAAATTCATCCCGTATATTCCAGCAATCAGGCTTGGAACCAATATCAATGCAGCCCATGCACTCAATTGTTTCATGGTTACGTTAAGATTATTTGAAATAGTAGAAAGATGAACTTCCAGGGAAGTCGTCAATATATCTCTGTAAGTGCTCGTTAATTCTATCAATCTTGTCAAGTCGGAATATAACAACCTGAATTTTGATAAATCCTTTTTATTTAGGAATTCACCATATTCCTTTTCTAGAGATGCTATTACCTCCCTGTTGGCAGATAATCCCTTCTGAAAATAGATTAATACTTTCTTTAGCTCATACATCTCAACCATAAGCTTTCTCTCTTTGGACGATTTTTCTCCATAGATGTCATCCTCTATTTTCTCAAGGTCAGTATCTATCTGCTCAATAATCATGTTATAAGTGGATAATATTTCATCCATTATCCTAAAGAGTATGTATGTTGGCCCCTTTTCAAACATGGCAACTTTTCGTTTCATTTCCCAGGAATTTATCCTGTCGATTGACCTAGACTCTCCTTCCCGTATTGTTATTAGGTCATTTGTTGTTTTTGAAATAAATATTACAAAAGGCTTTGTTGATTCTTCCTTCATAGGCGCGCTGAAAACTATCACGGAATATTTCTCAAGATTAGTCACCATTGGCCTTGAATTTTCATCAAGGAAGTCTTCTATCTCATTTACTTCCAAGCCTACAAAATTTCCTATTTGCTCAAGCTCTTGCTTTGCTGGATCTACGATATCAGCCCATACTACGCTCTGCGATTTCAAATCTTCAAAAGAACCCACTTTCACTTCCTTGCTGGAAAGTACCTGTACCTTAATCATCTGAATTAATCTTGACTTTTATTGTTTTTAAGCTTTTGTTTTTCAGGAATTGTGTATTATAGTTTTATAAACAAAGAAATCATTATATTCCTAAAAGAGGCAGCATGTTCAAGAAGCAAGTCTATTTAGACCAAACAGGGAAATCTTACAGAAGAATAAAGAGGAAGATTAAGTTATGGCTCATACTTATACCTCTAATTTTGTTGATAATATTCATTTCTTTGCTAATTCTTGGAATAAAAGTAAATTTTATTCTAAATGACGAGCTTAATATCGGATTGAGCCCACTGGATGCAAGCATGACAGTCCATAATGATGAGTCTGCAGAGATTGACTTTTACATAAAAAACAATAATTTTGCTGAATGCAACAGCCTATGTGACTTTCTGCTTAAAGACCTTCAAAACAATAAAGTTCTGTACCAAGACAATAGGACAATGGAGCATGATGAAGTGATAAAGAAGCGGCTTACAATTAATCCCAGAAAGAAGGGGGAAGGCCAGGCATTATATCAATTTGAGGTTAAATGCAATAATGTCAAGTCGCTGCTCTGCTTCACAGATGAGAAGCCAAGGTACAAATCGGCATTAATCTCAATAAGCTACGTTTTAACGGGAGAAGAAGCAGCTTTAAAGCCGATATTAAAAGAAAAGATTGAATCATGGCTTTCTGACATCAAGGAGGGTGAACTTCTCTCTGAGCAGAACAAGATTGCAATAAAACAACTGCCTGCGAATGTCCTTGAAAAAAAAGAATTAGGGGACATTTCAAATGATTTAATACTAACAACTTTAAAGGAAAAGAGAGACAGGATACTTTACTTATGGAATGATGAAGATTACACAATTGTTTCTGAAGAATTCTTAGAATCAGATATCAACGAATCCAATTTTCTCAAGAACCAGCTAAAAGCAATACAAGAAGAGATTTTTAGTCTGAGATATTTGAGAAACCAAGATATTTCAATGTTAGAAGAGGCAAAATATTCAATGCTTCTTCCTTTGCTAGAGCATTATTCTAGTAATAATCTCTCTACAACTGAATTAGAAGATATTGCTACAAACCTATATGCTAGTTACCTAGTTATCAAAAATGATGATGCGACATTAGAGAGGGAATTCGATAGAAATATAGCGCTTTATGTTGAAAGACTAAGAGAGAGGCTATCTGAATACGAGCTAAACTTTTCTGAGAATATCATAAACCTTACCATTCCGCAATCCATACTAGATTTGAGGTCCATGAATTTTAGTTTCGAAAATTTTAACAAGGAAAATATAGAGCTTCCTATTGTTGATATTAATTCTATAACTAGTTTAGATGATAACTGGCCAAAATGCTGCACATTCAACTTATGCAGAAAGTGTTGTGATGAGAGCTGCTCCAGCAATGAAAAGTTATATCCGGTAGTATTCATACATGGCCATGCATTCAATGAAGCAAACAGCCCTGAATATTCAATGAATTCCTTTACAGAGATACAGAGGAAGCTTCAAAATGACGGTTATATCAATGCAGGCGAGCTTAACTTAAGAGCATCTGACAAATCTAGCAAAGGGGAATTGGGAAAGAGTGGAAGGACTGTTTCGTTTAGGTCTAGCTACTATTACATACTGCATTATGACATTAAAGGTCTTAGCATTACTGCCCAGAAATCAGAGCGCATAGAGAACTATGCTAT
>JAHFJF010000105.1 GCA_023245975.1 archaeon | reverse complement strand
ACAGGACAAAGGAAAATGTTGAATTTAGGATTTACAATCCTATTAAGCCGCAGCCGATATTTGAATTGATGCAGCATGAATCAGGATTCTCTGACGAGCAGATGTATAAAACTTTCAATATGGGCATGGGATTTTTTGTCGTCTGCGACAAGGAAAACGCAGATGATGTTTTGCAGATTGCAAAAGACGCAGAAATCGCTGGAGAAGTAAGAAAAAGCAGCAAAACAAGAACAGTCTTGGAAAAAAACAGTAAAAAGATTGTGTTTGAAGGATATTAAATTAATGTGTTGGTCCTGATTCTCTAAGTCTTGCTTGAGCGCTTAAATAAACTCTCATAAAATCTAAATCATTCCCTAAATCATATCTTGGTATGGCAGATAAAGATGCTGCACCATATTTTTCTAGGAGCTTTCCAATATGTCCTATGACCCATTGATAATTATAATAGGTTATTTCTCTCTTTTGAAACATTTCTAAGGCTAGCTTTAGAGCCATTTTAATGAATCCAGAGGCTGTATGCGCATGGTATTCTGCATCTTTTCCTTTTTCTTGTATGTTAATAGAAATCCCAGCCCGTATTAGGCTATGGTAGATTGCGTTTAATAGCAATGTGGGCAGCCAGAAGTCATTATTGCTTCCAGTTTCTAGCTCATCTCTTGTGAGGTAAGCTATAGTATCTTTATTTACTACTAACGCTGTCACATACCTGTCGGAGTCCATCGCCAATCTCTGAAGGGCTAATCTTTCATTCAAGTTTAAAGAAGGCTTGACTTTTTCATATATTTGGCTGATTGATTCAGTAAGCTGTTCGATTTCTTGTGTGGTTTTTTCCCCTTTTTCAGAAAGTCCATTTTCAAGCCTTTTAACTATAGATGTTAAATCTGTCATAATCCACTATAGAAACTCTGAATATATAAATCTTTCCAAAATTGCTACTCTAAAGTAGTGTCTTACTCATAGCACAGAATTGCCCTTGCAATATTTCTCGTCTCTCTCGAAGTAGCCTTTAAGTTCTCAATTATTTTTGCCACCATGACCAGGCTCGAATATGTAGTCTTGCTTTTGGTATTTGAGTGTGATTGAGTGAATTTCTCTAAAAACCTGTCGCATGCAGCTTTCCTGTCCCTGTAAGCAACCTCTATTTTCAGCGCTATAACCTTGTCATTGTTGTAGTATGCTTTCATAACGTTGTTGTATGCTTCACTCATATCTGTGTGTATCCTGCTCAGCTCGTTTATGCTGGCTCTGTCAATTGTGATACTGGATATGTATCTTGCTATCTTTTTTTGGCTGTCAGCGATTCTTTCAATTCTTAGTATAGTAAAGGCATCTGAATGCAATTTCCATGTATTGATTCCCAATGATCTTGCCACTCTTGGGATATTCATCGCATTTTTTATTACCCTTGAGCCTAAGAAATAGAGCCTGTTGACATCAATGTCCCTATTCATGATACTTTCACAGTTGCATTGGCCCGTAGAGCACAAGATTGAATCTTCCATCATTGCCCTAGTTATTATATCCATCCTTCTGATAATTGTGCTTATTGAAATTTCATTTACGTTTATCAAATTTTTCGCAGTTATTCTTGTGGAAGTCTGTTCCATTATCTCCAAGCCAGACAAATTTCTAATAATATCCTTAATTTTAGGCACGTCTTTGCTGTTGCTGTCAAATAATATATTAATAGTGTCATAGCCGTTCAAATAGGAAGAGACTATTTGTGTTTTAAGAGCTTCAAGATTATTGTTTTTTGCATCAATGGTTGTCTCTTTTGAATCAACTTTATTTTCTTCATTACCGGCTTTTAGGATAAGCTCAAACCCTTCGTCGTCTACAGAAATCAAGTCACCCTTTTTCAGATTATTTTTTTCTATCCAGCTTTTTGGCATTGAAACTATAAATGAGCCTTTGCCGAAGCTGATTAATTTTCTTACATCTATTGTAATCACCCCACAGAATTAAATTATTGAAAATCAGGTTGTATATAAACATTGTTATAAGACATTATAGATATTTAAATATATATTGTAATATATAGTATACCTTTCTTTTATATGATATATATGTTATATAGGTTAAATATTTATATGATGTTATCTCCATCATTGTTAGGGGTGATAGAGGATGCTGTGGAAAAGTAGATTAAGAAACAAGGATAGTAATGACAATATAGATGATAACAGCATCTACTCCAAAGATACCAGGGATTCTTTGCTTGAAGATGATGAGTTAAGCCCTATGGAAGAGGCATTCATGAACGGCTACGAGGATGCAGTATAAGAGGTATAAAAATGAGAAACTTATGCATTAATTGCGCGAATTTTATAGTAAAGGGCGCAATAAATGACCCCTATCTATGCAGGGATTGCGAAAAGCTTTTTGAAGGCTCTGAACTAGAAGAAAGTTACAGCTATGTAAATCATTAGGCGAAGGAAATGAAAATGCACCAGCAGTTTGACTTGAATTTTAGCGTAATGAAAGGCATGGGAAGAGATTTATTGACAATTCCGCCTTTTATCATAGAAGAGCTTGTGACAAATCTGTCAAGAAAAGGCTACAAAGTCTTGCAGTCATCAGCATATTTTATGGGATTGCCTCAGAGCATAACTGTTGTCAGGGACTTTACAGGTCCTTTTGTAGGCAAGTTTTCAACGAAAATAAGGGAAGATTTCACAAGCATTACAAAAAATCTTGGAATCGAGAAATTGTTTGAATGAATCAGAATTTGCAATAGGCTGTTTCATAAGCCTTTATTTCTTCTGGGGTTGGGCCTCGGCTAGGCTCTGCTTCTGCAAGTTGCCCGAGCTGTTTGATTGCATCCAACAACAAAATGCCTACTTTTCTTGTATGTAAAGCTTCTTTCCTTAAGGCATTCAATCTCGATTCTTTTATTGTTGTTCTGAAATAGTTAATAACTTCTTCTGGATTTTTTGTTCTTTTTGTTTCATTACCTATTTTGTATTCAAACAGATCCTCATCGCTGAAGTAAGATGCACTCATAATTTCCCCGATTAAACCTACAGACGAATCTGATAGGCGCGTGAAATTTGGATATCTTAAATTCCAAACAAACTTATATTGTTTTTGTGGTTCTAATGCAGTATGTGTGATTATAACTTCCAGGCTGCCAAAAGCGTGCCTATAGTTGGCAATATCAATCAATCCCTTAGCCATTGCCCGAGTCGTAGCCAGTATTTCTTGGGGCATTTTATCAGATTTTTTTGATGAATC
>JAHFJF010000104.1 GCA_023245975.1 archaeon | reverse complement strand
AAAAACTGTCATCAGAATAGCAGGCAAAAACAATATCGCCTGAAACAGGATTAAAAACCCTCAAAGACCACTGGCGATAACTCTTTCCAATATTATTTGCCAATTCAGATTGCAGATTATCATTGCATACATAAGGATCAATGCCCTCTGTGAAAGACCTTGCTGAATCTTCCCCAGAATTTAAATTAATTATAAACTCTGCAAAATGGCCATAGCCTGAAACCGGCATTCGCATATAGGTTATCACATCCAATCTTCTCAAAGATGCCAAATCATCTCCTGATATAGACAAAACATCATGCTGTTCACTAGCCCCATTAATCGCTATTATAACAATTGTTATTACAATAAGGATTATCGAAGGGATTAAGTCGTTGAATATGTCTTCTGATTGGCCCTTCCTATGCATTCTGCACCTCAATCTCTACCTCTTCTAAGCTGCCATTAGACAATATTACTGGCCTTGAGAACATTTTTCCAGAGAAACCGGCATCCCCGATTTTTTTATCTGCAACAGAAATAGAAAAGTGATCTCTGAAATATTTTCCGCAGGATTCTAGAGAATCTTCATTTCTTTTTTCTTCATTAATTACCCCCGGATAAACCCTGCCTATATCTTCATCAAAATAAGCAAAACAATTGGGAGAAGTGAGCAGTTCCGCTACGAATAAGTTGCCGGAGGATTTGCCTAACAATGAGATGTCTCTCAAGTTTCCTGACTTTATTACACTATTCATGTAAATAACCATGAATGCAAGCATAAAAATTACCAGCAAATAATAGACTACCTTCCTGCTGAGGTCAAACTGGGCCTTTTTCATTAGTTTCATCATGTGTGCCTCGACGCCCAATCAGAATTAAGCGTAAGGTTGTTATATTTCCCAAAAGAGATAGACGGCTCTGACTCTATAGCAATCTCATCTCCAAACGAGACTTTGTATCCCGAATCAACTGGATAATTTAATTGTATATTTGCAGGAGAAGATAAAACTGCATCAGAAACCATCTGCAAGTCCTGCTTGATATAAGTCTTGCCAAAAGATGTGAATGAGTTATATCCCAATGCAGCAATGATCAAGAAAACGGCAACTGTAATTCCAATCAATACTTCGAAGAGAGTCAAAGTCTCCCATATCTCAGCCTGACCACCCTTTTGCATTAAATAAATGTAGCAAATTAAGTATAAAAAACCTATGTCAGGGAAACTGATTCTTCGTTTCCTTCCACCACTGTTCTTTCGGTGCAACTCTGTTTTTGCAGCAAGTAAGAGAAATTATCCTCTTTTTTGCCTGCTACACATGTAACCTGCCTTGCCTTTTTATAGAAGTTTACCAGATTCCCATCAGCATATATGCCTGGCTCATCGTTTGATATTTCCAAGATTGGAATATCTCTTGTATTCTCGCTTCCAGAATATTCACAAAGATAATTGTCTTCTACTGTTGAAGTTGCTAATCTTTTCTCTTCGCTGATTAAGCCAATCTTTGTAATGCTATTGGAGGATGCAATCCTTATCCTATAACCTTCAGGCAAATAGGATGAATCAAAAGAATCGCATAGGCAATCATTATTCTCTGAAGATATGCATCTTCTATAACCATCAACAAACTGGTTGTAAACTGTTATCGCTTTTTGCTTTTCAAAATCTATGCATTCCCCAGAGCGGCATATGCCAATTAAACTTTCATGCCTTTGCAATTTAATATTTGAAATCTCGCTGCTGCTAATTATAAACGGGCCATATTCGCATTCATCATTGCCCACAAACTTCAATTCATAATCAGCATCAACTAATTCGCACCTTGCAAAGTCAGATGAACAAACTCCGGGACGCAAAGTATCTGCTGTTAAAGGGCAGAAACATATGCATGGCTTCTTGCCGCATAATTTTGGCTTTTCAAGCTGCCAAGTAAATACAAGGTTATATTTTCCTTTCCCACAAGTCCAAATGCCATCCCCACCAAAATCTCTTTCACCTGTATCAAATCCTATAAGTAGAAAATCATTTGGGTGGCCCGTGTATAAGAGCATAGAATTATTCTGGCCAGATTGCAAGTAGCTTAAGTTCTTTGCCAGGAAATCCAATGAAGAATCAAGACGATTTCGTTCCTTGAATATATTATACCCATAAATGCCTAAAGGCACCAAAAATAAAATAACAAGAATAAGCCCTATCAGGAAACTAAGGCCTTCTTCTGTTGCCCTCTTATCCATTTTACCCACCCAATGCAAGAATCTGATTCAAAAAGGATTTTAATTTAGTGACAAATGCAGAAAAGCCACCTGTCAATATCAGTATTATTACAATCAGGACAACTATGCCCAATATAAATAATATCAAAGCATTCAAAGAAAGCTCTGTACCCTTTTTTGATAACTTCATAGATATAAAATAAGGTTAAGAATTAATAAAGATTGCTACAACCCTTATGCCGGCTCTGGTGCTGCACAATCCGTTGACCATGACTTCGAAGGCGTTGCCTGCGCCATTAATTCTTCACAGTTCGCAAATTTAGCTGAAACACTTTCCTGAAATCCTGGGGCATCCCATTTTGCCTTGTTGCCTATCGTGCAATGCAAGTTGCACGCAGCTTCTGCCAGAGCCCTGTCCTGGTCTGTCAATATAGCTGTGCCTTTCTCTTTCTTGGCAAAGAACTCTGCTCCGCCTAAGAAGAAAAATACGATGCCTATCAAGACAATTACTGCCAAGATTGCTAGAATGATGAAATTAAGAGATAATTCTGCGCCCCTCTTTTCCATTGGCACACCTTTTTTCATATTTCTAAAAAAGGCACTTTTATATTTAAATCTTTCCTAAGTTTTGGCTTTGCACAAAAAATCAAGGAACTACTTGACACTTGACAAACGTGCGCGCAGGATTTATATAACGTGAAATGATAAAATTGCAAATGGAAAAAACGATAAAGGCATCAGTGATTGGGCTGACGAGGCATAAGCGGGAATTGTTAGACAATGATTATGCAAACTATCAATGGTGGATGATATTCGGGGTTGATAATGGCCTGTTGAGTGGTTTTAAATCAGCGAAGGGTTATAAACAAAAAGTCATCAAGTACCGGGATTACCCATTGCCGTTAGATTCGAGGTTCATTAAGGATTGGTTTCGAACAAGGGAAACAAAATTGACCCGGGACTGGATAAAAATCCCAAACAGTAAGAAGAGGGGTGTTGGCCTGTGGCTCCCCTTAAAGTTCCACCAACCATTACCGACCAACTACCAATTAAAAGACTCGTTACTGGT
>JAHFJF010000103.1 GCA_023245975.1 archaeon | reverse complement strand
AAGCAGCCTAAAAAGAATGGCAAGTGCGATTTGGACAATGCTTCCTTATACCAGAGAGATGATGACAAGCCTGAAGTGATTTCTAACAGATTTGATGAATATGAGAAGCTTACTGCACCGCTGGTAGGCTACTATCGGAAAGAAAAACTATTGAAAGATGTTGATGGGAATCACAAGCCAGATGAAGTGTTAAAGCTAATTCTGAAAATCTTGGGCAAAAAAGCTTAAATAGATTAAATCAATATTGACAGCTATGCCAGATGAATCTGCTATGTTTGATGCTGCAATTCTTAAGAAAATAGAGGAAGCTATTTCTACTGTGGAGAAAGTTGTGCCTATATTCGACAAGGAAGGAAAAAAACTCTGGTTCAAGGACAAGATTGCAAAAGGATTCACAGTGCAGGAAGTTCTGCGAAAATTAAAAGAAGTAAATTATGATTTCACTACTGCTGCCACTTACTTGGATAATGAATACAATTCAAAGAAAAAGTCACAGCAGGCGTTTGAGGAAGTAACAAAATTAAAGGCTGAAGCTGAAAAGAAAGTAGAGGCAGAAAAGATTGGCGGCAGGCTTACCTGGATAATAACTGCTTTTTCAATATCTGTTACGGCAGCATTCAGCTCTTACATGATAAAAAGTACTGTCGGAGAGTCTGCCCCAGAACTTACAGCATCAGCGCTTCCTGGTGGAGATATCCTTGGTTCGTTCATGAAATGGGGCTGGATTATAGCAGGGGCAGCAGGCGGCATTGGATTGCTTTTGCTTGCATTCTTTATTATTGAGAGGAATGTCAAGAAAACTAAAACTGAAGAAGTGCAAGGCAGCACATTGTCACTAAAAAATACAGAGCAGGAAGCACTTAATGAATCTAGGAAAAGAGAAATAGAAGCTGAACTTGCCAGAAAGATGCAATAAAAAAGTATTTAATACTTTAACCACTAATTTATAGTATATGGAAAAAAGAGGGCAGGTATATATCTTGGTTGCTATTGTTCTTGCAATGGTGATTTTCGGCTTAGTCTCAATAGTGAATAATGTCGGGCAAGAGAGCATAGAAAGTGACTTTGAAGAATTGTCAGATAATTATGCTTCCGAATCTGCAAAATTGATTAATGCAGTTATAGCGGACCCAAGCGTAGACATTTCATCTGCCTTCATAAATTTCACGATATTATTTACTTCGTATTCAAAGACAATAAACCCTAAATTTGGATTAATCTATGCATTCTATTATGATGGGAAACTGCATATGGGCAACTACCTTGATACAAGGATAAATGTCAAATGTGATGGATGCACAAGGCCGAGCACCATAGATGGCTGCTTCGGGACAATACCTGCTACTGTAACTTTTGGCGGCCTTGATTTGGGAGTTACTGTATATGAGAATATAATCAACCAGTGCAATCTCACGCAGGTGAAAGGGATTGATTTTCCCAATGACCCAAAATTTGTCGATATTACAATCAAAGATGTGCCTTACAGGTTCAATATAAAACAGGGCCATCCTGAGATTATAATAGTTAGCTGGGAAAGCAGGGCAGAACAGAGAAAGGTATTCACAGAAGGTGATTTTGCGGCAGAATCTGATGGTGAGATAATAACCTTGGATGATGTATGCAAAGGCAATGCCGGTGATTGTGACCTAAGGATATGCCAAAACACTGGCGGATCCTGCAGGATAAGGTGCGAGACGCATTTGGATATGGAATCTTGCAGCCTAGAGCCGGCATGCAGATGGGTTGATGAAAGCGGAGCGTGCATGGACAATGCATAAGAAGGGAATATCAGAGATTATTGCATACGTGCTGATAGTTAGCATGGCTGTAACACTCGGGACAATAGTAACAATCTGGTACAGGAGCACGACCGAAAAGCAAGTTGAAGGTATATTGAATCCAATTGAAGGCTCGTCGCAATGCGAGGATGTCAATGTTAATGTTGCATTTCATTATGATACGTGCTCTATCGCTGTATTTAATACTGGCAGCATCACATTGGATGCATTTAAGGTAACTTATTCTGATGACAGCGGCGGAATAAACACATCAGATTATGAATTAAAAATTCCTCCGAGATTGAGCCAGGAATTAACATTGCCCACAGAAGGTATAGATGAGCAGCAAGTTGAAACAGTTAATGTTGTGCCAATAATAATTGTAGGCATTCAGCCATATTATTGTACCAGTAATTATATATTTACTGCAAAAGAGGCATTCCACTGTGCCGCATAAGAAAGCAGCAGCTTATATTGCATATATACTGCTGATAATGATGACTGTTGTTATAGCAACTTCAATAATACTTTGGAGCACTAGGACAACAGAAGAATTAACAAAAGGCAGCGTAAATCTTGCGTCTGGAAGATTGGAATGCAAGGAAGTAAGGATAGATGCGGTCCCAAATGTAGGCTGCACTTCAATAACTATAATCAACAAGGGCATGATCAATATCGAGAATGCCAGGGTTACTTTTGATAATTCCTTGCAAAAAGATTCTGGGAACTTATTTGTAAGCTCAGAAGTGGAGGTAACTAATGATTCACCATTTAAAAAGGCAGTTGTATTGCCTATCGTAAAAGAGCGTGAGAACTTGTTTGGATGCAACGACAAGAAACTAGTCTTGAACTGCCCTTAGAAGAATACTTTTTTGTCAAAGGATTTGCTCAAATTTTTACGCATCCTGTACCTCATTTGTTTACAAACGGATTTTGGTACATTCAAAATCTCGGCTATGTCTATCTCATGCGCATAATCCCCTTCTGATATAAATTGCATTTCAACCGCAAATGTTTCTGCATCTCTCTTGTTCAGGGTGAATTCAGCTTTATTCAGCATTTCCCCAATATTTTTCTCCCTTTCTTTCCCTATATAAAGCTCTTCAGGATTTTTCGGTTCTTCATACAGCCAATTATTGTCGGAATTATTTATTGAATCATCATTGAAGACATCTGCATACCATCTTTTTTTCTTCCTTAAATACATGAGCAATTCATTTATCATTATTCTATAAGCAAAAGTATCAAAACTTGATTTTCCCCTAAAAGAAGTTACCTTTTCAAATAAATCAAATGTCATGTTCTGCACAATATCTTCTCTTTCAGATATGTCTAATCCATATCTTTTTGCCAGGCTCAACAATGTCGGCCTTTTTCTCTGAATATAATTTTCTACCATTTTCATAGATTCAGCTTTTTCCATTTTACCAATACCAAGCATCTTCATCGATTAATTCCCGAAGCATTTTCCTTGCCCTGAATTGCCTAGTCTTTACTGTTGCTTCTGGG
>JAHFJF010000102.1 GCA_023245975.1 archaeon | reverse complement strand
ACAGGTGCTGATTTAAAATTATTGACTGAAAAGGAGGAGCTTGAATTGATAAGAATTTTATCAGTTTTTCCGGAGGTAGTAAACAAAGCAACAAACGATTTAAGGCCCCATTTGATTGCAACTTATGTTTATTCATTGGCACAAAAATTCAATGAATATTATCACATTCACCAAATATTAAATGCCGATGCAAAAATAAGGGACGCAAGAATACTCTTGATAATTGCCGTGAGGCAAGTTTTAAAGAATGGATTGGTTCTTTTGGGAATAGATGTCTTAGAAAAGATGTAGCTAATATAAGGAAAGGTCAAAATGACAATTTATTTGCAACTGTGGTTATTTTTTATTATGATTATACTGTCCGCTTTCGTTGCTTTGTCAGAGGCATCATTAATATCATTGAGCAGGTTTAAGGTTAGGTATTGGATTGAATAAAAGAGATTTGGTGCAATATACGTTAAATAGCTAAAAGACAACCCCGAGGTTTTGCTCTCTACAGTCCTTATTGGCAATAACATTGTGAACACTGCAGCAGCCGCAATAGCTACGTCAATTGCAATAGGGATTTTTCATGACAATGCGATTGGTATAGCAACTGGAGTAGCCACATTTTTTATTCTGATTTTTGGAGATATAACGCCAAAGTCAATCGGGACAAACAACAATGAAATATTAGCGCCTATTGTTGCACCTGTTATATGGAATCTTAACATAGCAATCTACCCGGTAATTAAAGCGCTTGATTTTTTTCTTAAAGGCATAAACAAGATTATTGGGAAAAGAAAAATATCCATAATAACCAAAGAGGAGCTTAAAAGCATAGTAAAGTATAGCGAGGAGGAAGGCTCCATCAAGGATCTGGAAAAAAAGATGATTCACCGCATTTTTGACTTCGAAAATACGATTGTAAGCGATGTAATGACGCAGAAGAAAAACATGGTGATGGTGGGAGCTGACATGAAAATTAAAGATGTTATCCAACTGCCGACAGCTAAAATTTACTCGAGATTTCCAGTGTATGAAAAAAATAAGGACAATATTATAGGAATCTTATACCTCAAAGATATCCTAAAGCATATTGGGGAAGATAAGATGGATACAAATATAAGGCAGGTAATGAGAAAGCCGTTCTTTGTATTCATGCATAAAAAAATGGACTCAATGCTGCGTTTGTTCCAAAGCAAGAAGCAGCATATGGCGGTTGTTATAGACGAGAAGGCGCATGTTGTTGGCTTGGTCACTATTGAGAATATTCTTGAGGAGATTGTAGGAGAAATAATTGACGAAAGCGACAAGATTGACCCAAGCGTAAAGCCGCTGTCAAAAAGCGAGTGGATTGCAAAAGGAAGCTCTGAAATAGACGAGCTCAACACAAAGACAGGAATTTTGATAAAAGAATCGGATTACGACAGCCTGGATAGTTTTATAACTGCAACGCTAGGCAGATCGCCAAAAGCCGGCGAAGAAATAAATTACCAGAATTTCAAGATAATAATTGAGGATGTACAGGGAAAGAAGGTGTTGAGGGCGAGGATTGTAAAGACTTAAGATTTTGAGAAATTCAGCGACTTAATAAGAAGCGAGAATTTGTCAATTCAATTTAGGAGTCATGAGACAGATGGTTAAATTACGAGTAAAATTGTCTTAAGTTTAGGGCCTCTTTAACAGCCTTAGAATTCTTAAATTTGTCAGCACGCATAAGTCCTTTCCTTAATCCCTTTCCTGAAGTTTTCCCATGCCTTTTTGTACAATTTCTTGCCAGCAGGCGTTGGATATTCTCCAGTCAGGCACGCCATGCACAAGTCCTTTGCGGGCTTTCCTATGCTCCTCACGAGCCCTTGGATCGTCTGATATTGAATTGAATCAGCGCCAATGTCTTTTGAAATTTTGCTTATTATTTCTTCAGAAACTTCCCCATGTTTAGGCTCTTTTTCATATCTTGGAATTAGCAATTCTGCAACTGTTGACATGTCAATTCCGTAAAAGCAAGGGCCCCTTATTGGCGGGCATGAAACTCTAACATGAATCTCTTTTGCTCCTCCTGCTTTCTTAAGGTAATTAATTAGCTGTTTTGTGGTTGATCCTCTTACAATACTATCATCCACTAGAATTACTTTCTTGCCTTGCAAGATCTCCCTTAAGGCAGTATATTTGTTCTGAACCCTGTCGTCTCTTGAGGTTCCTTCAATAAATGTCCTGCCAACAAAACGGTTTCTTATTAATCCTTCCATCTCCTGAACATTAAGCTCGTATGCCATTGAATTGCCAGCAGCTTTGGCAGTGTCAGGAACAGGCACAACAATAGTGTCCTTGTCAATTTTTTCCTTTTCAGCCATTGCAAGCTCTTTTCCAAGATTAGTTCTTGTTATATAAACAGACTGTCCGTCAAGAACTGAACTTACATTCGCAAAATAGACCCATTCAAACATGCAATGCGCTTTCTTAGGGCTTTCAGCATATTTCTTGATTTCAACATGGCCGTTCCTGATATAAATCAAATGGCCTGGCTCAAGATGCTTGTACTCGGTCACTCCACAATTAATTAACGCATTTGATTCAGAAGCAGCAAGGAACATGTCATCTTTCCAGCCGTAAACAATCGGCCTGAAGCCATAAGGATCACGAAGAATAATCATTTCGCCGAATGCATTCATAAAAGCGATGTTAAAGCATCCGTCCAGCTTTTGCGCTAGCCTTGTAAAAACCTTGACCAAATTTGGCCTTACGGACCCTCTCAATTCTCTTGAAAGATAATGCATAAGGATTTCTGTATCTGTGTTGTAAATTACATGATAATCTGCTTTTTCCATAAGGTGCTGCTTAAGTTCTGCGTAATTGGCAAGATTTCCATTCCAGCAGAAAGAAAACCATTTCCATTTTCTACCATGGTGCCTTTCAAAAGGCTGTGCCAAGCTCCTGTCTTCGCTTCCAGAAGTGGCGTATCTAACATGTCCAATGCCCTTATTTCCAGCATATCTTTTAAAGAGCTCAATAGAATTCTGCCTGTCGCTTGTCTTAAAAACTTCATTTACAGGCCCAAGTTCTTTGTAAGTGTCAAGAATTTGAAGGCGAGAAGGATTAAAAGTTGTTACACCAGCGCTTAACTGGCCTCGGTTTTGCTGGTTAAGAAGCAGCTTATAGAGATAAAACAGCGCTCTGTTGGACGAATCGCCGTTTTCCTTTATGTAAACAGCTGCTATGCCACATTGATGGTTTGCTTCACCCGACATGTAACCCCCATTATATATTTGAAAGATTTTCCTTATATAAATGTGTCGAAAATATGGTGCATTTTCGGACATTTAT
>JAHFJF010000101.1 GCA_023245975.1 archaeon | reverse complement strand
CACTGCCTGTAAACTTAGAATCGCATTTTGGGCAAAGCCATATTCCAAATGAAAGCCTTTTGACGCCTTTCCTTAAACAGTACGGGCATTCTTGAGGCGCACGTTGTTCCTTTTCAACCTTAGCTACCTTTGACCTTATTCTCAGGCCGTATCTTGCACCGAATCTTCCTGTTGAACCAACGACTTTAGTTGCCATTTTCCCTCTAAAATAAAATTATAGTGAACTGAATTAAGTATCATTTATAATGCTTTCGGTTGAAAATTGCTTTTTGACTCGAGCAAATTACTCTTCAATGATATGAGGCTGCCAGGATTTGAACCTGGGTTCCAAGGTCCCAAACCTCGAGTCCTACCAAGCTAGACTACAGCCCCGTATCTAGTTTAGTGTTACAATTTTTAAAAGTATCTATAAAAAAATTTAAAGAATTATTTTTTCTTTTCAGCGGCTGGCTTCTTTTCTGCTACTGCTGCTGCAGCAGGTGCTTTTGCTGCCCCGGCTGCTGCTGTTGGAGCTGCTGCTGCAGGTGTTGCTGCAACTGCTGCTGCTTTGGCTGCTTCTTCTGCTGCTGCCTTCTCTGCTTCTAATGCCTTCAATCTCTCTACTTCCTTCTGGTAAGCTGACTGTACACTTGACAGGTGCTCTTTCAATGCAGATAATTTTTCTGCTGATGGCTCGGATGCTTCTTTCTTAATTAAATCATCATACATTCCCTTGTCAACATCCTTGCTTGCTAATTTTGCTTCCTTGTTCTCAACTAAAATTCCTAATGAGCTGCAGCTTCCTATTACCTGCTTAACTGCTGACTTGAAAGTTCTTGCATGCAATGAAGCTCTCTTCATCTTTGCAACCTTGATAACTTGCTCCATGGCAATGTTTCCTACCTTGTTCTTGTTTGGAATTCCAGAACCAAGTTCAAGACCCAACTCTTTCTTGATCAAGCCTGATGTAGGCGGAGTGCCAACTTCAATTTCAAAAGATTTATCAGAAGTATCAATTATAACTTTAACTGGAACCTTAACGCCCTTGAAATCTGCAGTAACCTTGTTTATCTCAGCAATTACCTGACCAATGTTAACTCCCATGGGACCTAATGCCGGGCCCAATGGCGGAGCTGCGGATGCTTTTCCGCCTTCAATCATCGCTTCGACTTTTTCTTTCTTTCCCATTTGAATGGTTCCATTTAAAACTGAATATCTCCCTTTGAAAATGAGGGTTATTTATAAGCTTTACTGCCTGAATTCTAAAACCATTATTTATATAATAGTAAATAAATAATGAGTAAGGATGCATAATTTATGGAATCTTAAAAAAGGCGACTCATTAAGCCTTGCAAGAAAGAAGTTCAAGGTTGAAAAATTAGAAAACTTCAGGCTGCCTTCTGCAAAGGAGGATTCTGCAAGATGGGCTTTTCTCAGGAATGGAAGGAAGGATTATGTCTTGTACATGGTCAAGAAGAACGGAAGGCTAAGCCATACATTAGAAGAAGCCACAATAGACAAGACAAAAAGGCAATGGTGGAGAAATTTCCAGGCAGGCAGAAAATTATAAAGCAAAACTATTTAACTTACCTTTGAGCGATTTTTAATGATGAAAGATTACATTTTCATATTTGGAAGGGATCCTGAACTATCGGCATTGGAGCTTAAGTCTTATTTGGAGTCAAGGAAGATAAAGCATGAATTGGTAGATTATTCTAAGGTTGCTGCATTAGTAAAACTGCCAGATATTGATTTCCATTCTATGATTAAAGACTTGGGTGGCATAACAAAAATAGCCCGGGTGTTTGAAGAATTGGATGATGAAAGATTATTTGATATAAAGGGCAACAAGCTAAATTATGGAATAAGCGTATATGATGATACTGATATTGAGGATTTTAGGGCTGAACTTAAGGAAAGGTTCAGGGAAGAAAAGATAAAAGCTAACTTGAAAAATCCAGGGCACGAAGATGATTTTCTTGGACCGTCAGAAGTCATAAAGCATAAACTAATCGAGAATGGATTTGAGATAGTTGTGTATAATGGCGCATATGCAAGGACCATTGCTGCATTCAATCCTTATGATTATGAATCAAGAGACAAAGCAAGGCCTGTGCAAAGGCCATTGCAGATGGTTTCTATAAGGCTGGCTAAAATCTTGATTAACTTATCTGGCGCAAAGCCTGGAATGAGATTATTTGATCCTTTCTGCGGGATTGGGGTAGTATTGCAGGAGGCCATGCTCATGGGAATAAATTCTATTGGAGTTGATTTGGATAGGGATGCAGTTGCTGCTTCTATAAAAAATACCGACTGGACAAGAAATGCATTCCAATGCACTGCAACATGCAAGGTAGTTCATGGTGATAGCACCAGGCAATTAAACGTTAGCGCAGATGCTGTGGCGACAGAGCCTTTCATGGGACCCTTACTTAGAAAAATACCGATGGAAAATGAGGCTCTAAAGATTGCAAGCCAATTGAAGCCGATGTATGATTCCTTGTTAAAATCTTTAAAACATTCCGTAAAAGGAAGGATTGCAATAGTTACACCAAGATTCAGGCTCTATTCCGGAAAAAGGATAGGGGTTGATTTTGAGAAATTGATTCAAGACAATGGCTACAGGAAATGCGAGATTCTTCCTAATATTAAGTTTCCAATAACTTATCTGGGTCAGAGGGCAATAATAGAAAGAGAAATTTGGATTATTGAAAAAATATAAAAAAAGAATTCTAAATTAGTCCTATAAAGCATTCAATTAGAAGTTTTGCTTCTTATGCTTTGGATAGCAGTCTCTGCAATAAACAGGACGGCCTTCTGCTGGCTTGAAAGGTACTTCGCATTCTTTTCCGCAGTCACTACATACTGTCTGGAATTTTTGCATAGGCCTTCTTTCGCCAAAGTTTCTGTCTCCATACATTTTATTCGTTTCTCCTTAGTTTTTATGCCAACCAGACTTTACCATAGGTAGAATCTTAGGTTTGACAAGATAAGTTTTTGATTTAAGTATATAAATATATGTTTTTATTGAGCTGTAAAGTAAACGTCGCCTAAATTAGGGTTTAGCAAGTAGTTCTCATTTTTGGGAATAGCAGAAAACAATCTGCTACGGGAGAAAATAAGTGGCTAATAGACTGTAAGGCTTGAGGAATTATTTGATGTCCATAATAAATGACTTATTTTCTGGATATAAAGAATTGCTTAAGATTATCGCCACAGCGGATTAAGCTGCGAATAACTATTATTATTTGAATAAGCAGGGGTTATTTCCAGCGTGTCGATGACTGAAATATTACCCCCATTGAGATCCGCAGTGAACAAGATGATATAGTATTTG
>JAHFJF010000100.1 GCA_023245975.1 archaeon | reverse complement strand
CACGGTCCATTGTCTCTGAGATTAGTTTATGCACGCCATAAGAAGCGGCAAAAGATTCTGTTATCAAGTCGCACAATAGGTTGAGCCACTCCCTGGCAGAAACACCTTTAGGCGGCCTGTTTATGTTAATCTTGAAATTGTTTGAGACCCGATTGTTTGCAATTGTGAAACACAGAATATTCTTTTCTATTGACAATAGTGGCCTGAAAGATTTCTTCCAGTCGAAAACCAGGAATGGTTTCTTGTTATTTGAAAGGCTAGTTAAGATGTTCAATGCCAAATTAGTTTTTCCTGAGCCTGACATGCCCGTTATGCAAATATGCCTTACAAAATCCTTTTCTCTCAAGCAGAAATCATTAAGCAATGAATGGCCATATCTTACTTTAGCAATGGGATAACTCCCACCTACATTGTCTTTTAATGGTGGCTCTAACAAGATATCATCTGATAATAAAGACTCTGATACGTGCTTTGAATATAATGCATTTATCGCCTGCTCTATCTGCCTTTTTACTAACAGATCTGAGGCCATAGCATACTGAAAATATAATGCATCTGCCTTATTGCCTATCACCGGCCTTAATTTCTTGCATAACTCTTCTATTGAAATTTGCTGGTTCATTCTTCCATTATCCTCTCTATTGCAGTGATATTCGCTTCCTTCTCGGACAATTCCTTCTGCCTTTCCCTATGCTCTTTCTTTAAAGCTGCTATATCCCGCCATGAATTCAATTTCTCCTGCAGCCTCATCTCCTCTATCTCAAGAAGCTTCTTCCTCAATTCCAATTTCTCTGGCAAGGTAATAGTATTCCCGGCTTCCAGC
Organism: archaeon; assembly: GCA_023245975.1. GTDB lineage: Archaea > Nanobdellota > Nanobdellia > SCGC-AAA011-G17 > GW2011-AR17 > JAHFJF01. The sequence goes on along the minus strand of JAHFJF010000100.1, from coordinate 2,497 downwards.
ATGAAATTGCCGAAATCTGTCTTTAGCCTATCAATATCCCTAGACAATTCATTGCTAAGCTTAGCCCTCTCAATGATCAAAGAATTAATGTCATCAATGGCGGATTTTAAAGAATCAACCTGCCTTGACCTTAACCCAGACAATACGCCATCTACAGCACTTGCCTCATTCCCAGAAAAAAGGTTTTCCGCGGTTTTTCCTTTGTTTAACGGCATTTTCCACCAAAAGTATGGTGAGAAATCTATGCCAGATATTTAAGCTTTTCTGAGATTTTAGCACTAATTGGTAGTCGTAGATAATATTAGTTCTTTTCCTTGGAACCCTTGCCGATGATAATAGAAGGCGGCAAAAGCGGCCCATTTGCTTTATCATCCAGAACGGAAAGAAGGCCTATTAAGTTGTAATTGAGAATATCCTCTTCAGGCAGAAGCTCCTCTTCCATATCCCCACCATAGATAATACTGGCAAGATCTACTGGCTCTTTTATAATACAACTATAAATTCCATCATTTGTGACTCTGAATGCCAATAATTCGGGGAATAACCTAATAGAATAATCATTTGCGAAATCATCCAGCTTCTTGTTATAATCAAAATCTTTCTTGCGTAAAACAATGATATTGTTATGTATCTCCTCTCCTGCAGCCCTGCTTAATTCTGAAACTAACCCAGAATCAACTTTAAGGACAATCCTTGCATCCCTCATATTTGAGTCGATTACCTCAAGAATTAAATCCGGGGACAGTCTCACCTCATATTCCCCTGTAGGCTCATGATTTGCACCATAAATGGGAATATTAATGGCATAATCTGAAAACTTGAAAGGCTTTTTATCAAAAAATAGATTGTTATCCTCAACCCATTTTGCAGCATCTAGTAATTGCTTCTTGTCTTTTGTGGAAAAAATGTATTCATCAGCAAAAATTGGCGCATAATATTCTAGAATGTCAGTAAGCTTTTTTGAATAAGCCATACTAATATTAAAGGTAATTAAGATATATAAGGCTTATTGCAAAACTATTGATAGCCATCTTGGCTTAATTTTTCCCTTGCTGCATCTACAAGGCGCATTATATCATCATTTGTTAAGTCCCCATTTGAATCATGCCCGCCTCTGAATCCTACCCTATAAACAACATTCCCGACAGACACATTCCTAGCTAATGAAGCTGTATGGGGCTCTTGGCGGTAATCCATACTTTCATTATTAGAAAAATTTACTCTCATGAAATAACCAATATTACTGCCCCTTTCAATGCCAAAAACAAAATAATCGAAAACCTTATCACCTTCTCCGCCAATCATTTCATCGGTAAAATCAACCAATGATGCTGATAGCCTTGTGCCATTAAGACTGAAAGAAATCTCAAAGTAAACATTCTCATTTTCTACACCCCTAACAAACGAACCACTGGAAATCCCTGATACCATACTCTCTAAATCAAATGTGACATTTCTAGGGGCTGAAGCTCTATCGCCCTCAGTACGGTTAACTGTCCTTAACCTGCTTTCTCTTGATTGTGTTGTAGTTCTGCTGTCAACAGTTGTTTGATTTCCGTTTCTTGTTTCTGTGCTATGCTCTTGGACAGTTTCTGTCCTTGTTGTAACGACAGTTTCTTCCTCATGAGTTACATGGACTGTTTCCTGAACATCGTCATTGGCATCATTGGAATCTCTTGGAGAAGGATTTGAAGAACAACTTATACAATATGCAGCGAAAATCGAGATTATTCCATTCCTTAGGTCATTGTACATTTTTACCCCTTGACAGTTACTTTTTCTATTAATAGCTTATTTATAAGCTTTGGGGTAAACTCAAATCATGGTAATTTACCACTAAATCAACATATAAATAGTTAGTTTTTGCCACAACAATGGTTATAAATAATCATGATGATTTCTTAATCTAATGATACTTGGTAAAATCTCAGGAAAACTGTCCACAAACTCATTCAAGTTCCTTGTCACGGGAGATGCAAGAAAGTTTGAATACCTCCAGATAATGCACAAAGAAGGTCATTATGTATTAGCCCAGATAATGGAGATAGAAAGGGATGGCAATGAGACCTTAGCCATATGTGAAACAATAGGTGTCAGGGATGAAAAAGGGGCTTTAAGGGGTCTAAAATCACCATTTGAGCAAGGAACCGAAGTGCTTCGTGCAGAAGATGATTACATAAAAGAAACATTAGGCTTGGATAAGAAAAAAGATTCAGCTTATTTTGGAGTTTTAGACGGGAGGGAGAACCTTAAAGTATACATTGATCTGAATAAAATGATAACAAGGCATGTGTTTTTGACTGGCAAAACTGGTAGTGGAAAAAGTTATGCACTTTCCACAATTCTAGAAGAATTATTAGAAAATAAAATTCCAATGGTAATAATTGACCCACATGGAGAATATGGTACATTAAGGCAGCCGAACTTCGCTGAAAAAGAAAAATTAGAGAAATTTGGACTTAAACCAAAAGGATATTCATCTATGATACAAGAATTC
>JAHFJF010000099.1 GCA_023245975.1 archaeon | reverse complement strand
TAAGAGTCGCTGAAAAGGCTAAAAAGACTGTATGGCTTTGGATATTAGGTGGTCTTGTTTTGGTTGGATTAGTAGTCGCATTTAGCCTGTTATTAAAGAATAAAGGCAAAAAAAGAAGATCCTAATGCAATAAATTTATATATCCCTCCTTTTTATCTTAGCAAAGCATGAAAGGTTTATTAATAATAATAGCAGTATTACTGCTTTCAGTTGTAGTAATTGCCCATGAAGATGGCACTGCTCATGAGGAAAATGTTACAAAGCCAGTTGGTAACTATGAAATGGAGGATTTTGCAATTGAGCCAAGGCAGGCATTATGGCTTAGGGATGGTGATTTTTTATTCTTCAATCTTTTAGGAAAGAGGCATTCAATACGGATAGACCAAGTATATAATGACAATGCAAAGATAGTTCTTTATCCGGATATAAAAACGTCTCCAAAAGGCGCATATGCGCCTATACGCCAAAATCAATATCTTAACATAGATTTAAACAAGGACGATGTTGCAGATATGACTATAAGGCTAAATAGGGTACAAGGCGGAGATTGGGGCGATGAAGGTCTCTTCGTATTCGAAAGCCTTGTACAAGAAGATAAGGCTCCTGAAACCCAGGGTATGGTAGTCTCTGATGCATCAAAAGGGAATAATTTGTTAATCTTTGTTGCAGCAGCTATCGGTGGTCTTCTTGGTTTGCTTGTCGTATTTGCTTTAAAGAGAAAGAAAACTTCTATGTGAATTACAGGTTTATTATTGAATCCGAAAGGGTTAAAAGCAGCCACAGTAAGACAAATACATTGCCACGGTGGCGCAACCTGGTACCGCGCAAGCCTGGAACGAGTTGACTGAAAGCTTGTTTCCGCAAGGATTTCCCGGTTCAAATCCGGGCCGTGGCGCTTTTTTTCTAGCGAAACAATTTTAAATCCGTTATTAAAGGCAGTTAATGAACAAAGATAAGAATGATATAGACATTGGAATATTAAAAGTAATTAAAGATTCATCCAGATAGGGAGAATACTGATTTACAGACCCAAAACCCGCCTTTCTTTGCCAAAACTTCCATATTACCAAAGGTATCTTTCATTAAGCTTTCGAAATATTTCCCACCACGATTATGCCTTTCAACAATCTGTAAAGAACCGCCTAGATTGAGATAATCTTTGGCTTGTATAATCATTTTAGAGCATATTCCTCTTCCGGCTAACTGTGGCAAATTAATTAATATCACGTCAAACTTTTTGCCTTTAACTGGCTTGTACAAGTCACCCTGCAGCACCATTATATTTTCAAACCCTAAAGCATTCTGCTTTGTTATCTCAACAGCTCTTGTATTTATATCGGTCAAGACAACTTCATTCTTCGTTAATCTGGCTGCAATTAAGCCAATAATGCCTGTGCCACAACCCAAATCCAAAACAGAATCATTTTCTTTTATCTTCATATATTCCGCAAGAATTCTGCTGCCATTGTCTATTCTTTGGGATGAGAAAGTGCCTGAAGCCAAGAGAAGTGATATGTTCTCACCCCTAATATTTGCATTAAGTAGCTTAGTCTTAAGCTTAGATTTAGGGTTTTCAGAAAAATAATGCTCACTCATTTCATTATACCTAACAAATACAATGCCAGCCTGTCAGCCTCTCTAATTAAGTCTTCTTCTGTCTTTCCAGTCAATATAACACAGTTTCTATCTGCCTTTACAGAATTCTCTTCGCCTAATCTAAACCACATTACAGTTTCGAATTGGTTTGCATCCTCACATGTTTTTACGGCATAGCCACGGTATGGGCTGATCATCGAGGCATTTACAGGTATGTGGAAGAAATATTCATTGTTCAAGACTTTAGTGATCTCTAAAGCAGCTATCGTTGTCTTTCCTGTTAATCCAGCCTTAGGGTCTATGGTAATGAATATCTGCTTGTCATCCAGGAGCCTTTGTTTGATTGTCCTGTCAATTTCAACATCCTCAAGCTGCAAAGGGCCATATCTCAAGTCAAGAAGATAAGGTTGGTCACTTTTTGGAAGATAGAACCTTATTTGTGAGCCGACATAATTCTGTTCTTTAATGTTTGTAATCAGGAATCTTGTCTCCCCATTTGAATATTCATAAGAAGAAGGATTATTCCCCCTAATCCAGTTTGCCTTTGAATTTGCATAGACAAATATCCCAAATCCTAGTAATAATGCAATCAAGACATATATGGTTATTTTTATTGTTCGTTCATTGCTCATGCCTGTGTCACCAATATCAGCTTATCCATTACCTTTGTAAGCTCTTTTCCTTGTATTGATAAACAATTGTTAATAAATGTTACTGAAGTCTCGTTTGATTCTCGCAATAATATTACTGCAACAGAAGTTGTAGTGTCTTCGCAAGTTTTTATTGGTAAATTTGCGCACTGTTCATTGTCTTCATAGCAGGCATTGACTATTCTTGGGCTTATTTTCATCTCCCTAAAAAATTCAGAAAGTGCTATCTTATTCCTTTCTTTTGGATTATAGCTAAGATATGCTTTCTGTGCATAGTTCAAAGTTGCTATATTTATGGGGGAAATGGTTATGTTTTCCAAGTCTTTCGGATTGGATAATATGTATATTGGCCTTCCATCCTGGCGGTATGCCAGCCAGCCATTGCCAGTATTGGCAAATTTAAGGCCATTATAATCATATATTTCATCTTCAGAGCCATTTCTTACATAAAGCTCTAATATGCTTGTTGCCATTATGACCATGAAGAATAGGGCTATGGATAGTGTAATGAGCTTCTTTTTATTCTTATAGAAAGGAAGGCTATTATCTCCTTTTTGCTTTGGCGGCTTCATTCTTTAAGCTCTAATTATAATTAGAATAAAAAGCTTTCTAATGAAAAAAGATTTGGAGAAAAAATAAATTAAAAAAGAAAAAAAGAAAAGGCTTAAGCCTTATTCTACGTTGACATCGTTCAAGGTTGCGCCCTTGACGACAGCTTCTGACTTGGCAGTGTTCTTCAGATATGTTTCTGACTGTGCCAATGCCTTTGCTGCCCTTCTTGTATCGGTTGCAGTTGTACCTGCTACCAATAAGGCTACCTTGTTTCCGTTGTCTGCCAGCTTTAGCATAGCTTCTCCTTCTTGGAGCGGCCATCCTTCGCAGGTTACACCGAATAATGTTTCTGCTAATGGGTTAGCGCATGGTCCACCTACAACCAATAGGTTGTATAGTGTTGGATCAGATACTTCGCTAGCCAACATTGACTTTGGTGTTACCTTTGCAGGCACGTAGCTTGTTCCACCGCTTGTTACAGTAGATGAGCTACCCTTTACTACCACATTGACTTTTACTTGGTCATTTGGTATTACTAGCCTTACCTTGTCGC
>JAHFJF010000098.1 GCA_023245975.1 archaeon | reverse complement strand
GCACGGCTTAGCATTGCTAATTCTCCTTTCAAGAAATAAAAACCGTTACCTGATATTTTAGCGCTCCTGTCGAAATCTGCAAGATGCATATTTTCGATAAGTTCTACATGGTCTTTTATTTCAAAGTCAAACTTCTTTATTTTCCCCCATTTCCTCACTTCAAAATTCTCAGAATCATCTTTTCCATAAGGAACTGATTCATGCAGTAGATTTGGTATTTTTAGCAAGAGAATGTCGGATCTTTTCCTTAGGACTTCAACTTCATCTTCATGTTTTTGTATCGATTCTGCTGCTGCAGAGCTTTTTCTAAGAACCGAGTCTATGCTTCTACCTTCTTTTTTCAGTTTGTTTATCTCAAGGCTTAGTTTGTTTCTTTCAGCACGTAAGACATCAAGTTCAGCCTTCTTCTTCTTCCAATCTGAATCAGCAAATACTAATTCATCAAATTGCTTCAATAATTCCTGGTTTTTCCTTCTTTCTAGGTTTTTCCTTACTATTTTTGGGTTTGCCCTGATAAGATTTATGTCTAGCATTGAATGATTAACAAACTTAATTCATTATTTAAACATTTAGGTAGAAAAGTTACTACAAAAAAATGGAACACAAAGTTTAAATACAAAATAACTTAATTTAATATAAGCAACAAAAAGTAATTACAGCAATTTCGAAAAAAGAGCAAAACTTTAAATACATGCGATTTTTTATATATATTGGAACATAACTATTGAAGTATATATGGGGGGCAATAATAATGGGAAAAAAGGGAAAAGACATTTTTGAAGTTTTTTTCAGGCGTAAGCCGGCATTGATCCTTGTGGCTTTGAGGAAGCAAGGAAAGAGCAAGTATGGTAGTATCCTAGCAAAAGAGGCAGATTGCACATATTCCCATGCAGTAAAGATCCTGCAGGAGATGGAAAGTGCAAGGCTCGTAAATTTCGAGAAGAACGGAAGAATAAAGACAATTAATCTTACAGAAAACGGAGAGAAGATTGCAGAATACATAGACCAAATTAAAAGGCTGCTTTAATTTTCTTACCAATAAGCTTTTATATGCCCCACTTTTCCACTAAGAATAATGGACCACGAACACGAGATTATGCTTCTAGCAGATTATGCAAGTAAGGATATGGCCTCAAATATTTACCATATCCTTTCCACTCGCGAAGATATGAAGCACCTTATACCATTTAATCCCGATGCAATCTATATTAACAGATTTGCTAATCGCGAAATAGACGTTGACATAAAAGTTAATGTCAGGAATAAGGAAGTATTCGTAATAAAGTCCTCCTTTACAATAGAAAAAGAAAAGAAAGGTTGCGTAACTCTCGATGATATGGTCTACGGGCCAAATTCTATGATGGTTGAATTGGCATTAATAAATGACGCCCTGGTGAGGGCATCTGCATATGATATTGCAAATATCCTCCCCCATATGCCTTATCAAAGGCAGGATAGAAGAGCAATACGGTATGATAGAGAGGATCAGAAATGGAGAAAGACAAGAAGTTCTGTCAGTACAAGAGTGATGGCAGAAAATTTACAAAATTCTGGAGCAAAGAGGATGATTACTTTTGATCCCCATTTTAAGCAAATCGAAGGCTTTTATAAAATTCCTTTTGATTCTTTGACCTCCACAGTTCTCTTTGCAGAGTACCTAGATTCTTTGTATACTACAAAAGAAAATATTTGCATAATAGCACCAGATGTAGGGGCCGCAGAAAATGCAAGCATATTGGCAGACATGGTTAATGCCCCCTTGGGAATCATCAGGAAAAAAAGGCTGGCCCCGGGAGTGTTAAGCGAAAGTGGTGATGTCGTTACAGATGTTGATTTGAAAGATAGAGATATTTATATTTTAGATGATATTGTTGACGGCGGTGGAACACTCATAAATGCTTCAAAGATACTAAGAAAAAATGGTGCGGGCTCAATAACTGCATGCATCTCCCACCCAATATTAAGCGGAAATGCAAAAGAAAAAATCAAGGCCGCAGAGCTAAACCTTGTTACATTAAATACAATTCCAATTCAAGACTTAGAAAATTATCCAAATATAACAGTAATTAACATTGCCCCATTAATTGCAGAAGCAATTTACTCCATATGTACCGATAGGGAACTTAGTTCTTTATTCTATGATTATAAAAAATATAAGGAAAGAAAATTACAGGGATTTGGACAATAGTTCCATTCTTTTTATATACCCTTTTTGTTTCCTAATTGGAATATGTGTGGGATTGCTGGCTATTATGGAAAGGGCAATGCAACCGAGATTGCATTCAAGTGCCTAAAAAATCTGGAATATCGCGGTTATGATAGTTTTGGCGCCTGCCTTAAGACTGAAAATGGATTGTTCCTATTCAAAAAAGTGGGAAAAATAAGCCAATTCAAGGATGAATCACTGCTTCCAGCTAGCAATGTTGCAATAATGCATTCGAGATGGGCAACTCATGGTCATGTCAGTGAAAAAAATGCACACCCGCATACAGACTGCAATGATGATATAGCAGTCGTTCATAATGGGATAATAGACAATTATGAAGATTTGAAAAAAAATCTTTTGTCTTTGGGGCATAAATTCAGATCAGATACCGATACAGAAGTAATCCCCCATCTTGTCGAAGAATTCAACAAGAACATGGATTATGATAATGCAGTATTCAACGCTCTTAGAATGTTAAAGGGAAGTTATGCTATACTTATACTCTCCAAAAAGGAAAAGAATTTGTATGCTGCAAGAAATGGCAGTCCTTTTGTAATTGGCGTCTCTCCTGATGCTACATATATTGCCTCTGATATTCCTGCATTTTTGGAATTTACGAATGAAGTAATATACATGAATGATGGAGAAATCGCAAGGATTGGTGAAGGAATCTTATTTTATGACATTTCAGGCAAAGAAATAAAAAAAGAAGTTGAAGTTAGTGATTTATCCCCGGAAAGTGCCATGCTTAACGGTTTCGAGCATTTTATGCTAAAGGAAATATGTGAACAGGGTGATTGCATTGCTCGCTCGTCCAATATAAATGAAAATTCTTTGCTCGCTGGCGCATCAATTATTAAATCTAGCAAAAGAATTTTCCTAATTGCTTGTGGAACTGCATACCACGCTTCATTACTTGGCCAAAAATTCTTTTCTGAATATTCAGGGAGAATTCCATTGGTAATTTTGGCATCAGAATTTGATGGCGTCTCAAAAAACATTAATGAGCATGATTGCATAATTGCTGTATCGCAAAGCGGGGAAACTGCAGATGTAATTTCCGCTGTGAAGAATGCAAAATCAAAGAATGCCAAAATAATAGCAATCGTAAATACCCAGGGAAGCAGCCTATGTAGGGAGGCAAGT
>JAHFJF010000097.1 GCA_023245975.1 archaeon | reverse complement strand
CTTATAATAATTAGATATTTAAGTCTTTCTTTAACTTGTCCAGTAATAAACTTATCAAAATTAATGGGCTTATCCAAGGCTGCCGTAATTAAACTTATTGCAAGGATTAAATATTTAAACTAAGAACAAATCCTACTTTGAAATGATATACAAGAGAAAACCAAAAAAGTTTGAACCTTTATTTGAAGTAGCCGCTTGTTTCTGCGAATACAAAAATAAAATACTATTGTTGCATAGGCAAGATGACTTGAAGGAAGGCAATACTTGGTGCCTGCCTTCCGGGAAAATTGAGAAAGGAGAATTACCAATAGAAGCCGTAGCCAGGGAAGTCTGGGAAGAAACCGGATTTGAATTCAAGCCATATGAATTGGATTATTTCACTAAAGTATATGTAAGATATCCTGAAAAAGATTTCGTCCATCATATGTTTTATAAAGAGATGGAGAAAAAAACACATGTCAAGTTAGAACCAAAAGAACATAAGAGTTACACTTGGAAAACACCCAGACAATCATTGAAAATGAATTTGATAAGGGGCCTGGATGACTGCATAAGGATGTTCTACAAAATATAGACAGTATCCTAGCAAGAGTTATAAAGTTAATTTGCTTCAAGAAAAAAAACATGGCAATAAAACCAATTTGTGATAAATGCAAAAAAGAATTGGTAGATTCCGGCGCAATTCTGTTTGGGTCTCCTGATGAAAATGGGATGGTTAGAAAATATCACTTATGTAAATCTTGTTATCAAAATATTACTAATTCTTTTTGAGCCGGCCAATTTTTAGAAATATTATTAAACCTATAGCACCATCATTAGCCTATGTTGAAGAGAGGGCAGATATCTGTTTTTGTAATAATCGGGATTGTAATCGCTGCCATCATAGTAACTTCATTCTATCTTTCACAGAAATCAAGCGAAGCAAATAGGAAATCTGAGCTAGCAGAGATTTCACAACTGCCATTGGAATTACAGCAAGAGAAAGAAAAAATAGAAGATTGCCTTTCGGAAGTAGTCCAGGAAGCGACAATTACTATCGGAGTAAATGGCGGATATATCATAAATGAGCCAGAGAAAACAGTTAACTACCTAGGGAATAATGTTGCATATCTGGAAAGCGTATCCAAAGAAAGAATTGAATCAGAACTGGAAAATTATGTGAGAAACAATTTTGGGAGATGCAAGAACAATGCAGAAGTTGATGATGCAAATGCTGTTATTGAAGATGACCGGATAATAATGGAAGCTGAAATGCCGGTGACATTGGAAATTGAATCTTCCAGCGCGAAAATAAGCTTTTTCAAGTCAGAAACAGATATCGGGCTTGGAAGAATGCTTAACATAATCGAGAATTTAAGAAATGACATAAATTGCGTGACATGCCTTATGGATGAGACTGAGAAAAACGAAATGAAAGCAACGATAAATATATTAGACAATGCAAAAATCATTGTAATAGAGGATGTGAACTATGCGTTTGGGTTTGCTGCTGATTAGCATCATTGCAATAATGGCTATTCCGGCATATGCCGAGCTGGCTGATGTAGTCTGGAGCGTAGGGGCAGAAAGGTTTGGGCAGGTTGCTTCACAGAACGAAGATTCTAGGCAAATAGTGCAAGCATACCAAATGGCACAGACCAATCCTAATGGCTATTTGCAATCACTCACTCAAAATACATTATGCAGCGAACAGGAAAACCAACAGGCATGCACAACATTGAATACCATGCAGGGTTTATCCAGCGGAGGAACGCAGTCTTTGGTGACAATATTCTGCCTTACAAACCAGCAAAATGAATTATGCACCGGATATCAAAAAGGGGTTCAAGATTTTAGCAGAATTACAAATACCCAAAACCAGTTCGCAAATCCATCACAGGCTGCCCAAAGCTATGCTTTAGGGGAAATGACAAAATCTATAGATCCGGCTCTCGGCACTAACATACAGACACTTATGTATACTCAAGGATGGCTTAATTCATTGCAGCTTGCTTCATCAGGAAATTCTGACCAATTATTAGGAATAGCATTAAGGCAGGGCGTATCTAGGGCAGCAGGAGAAAACCCAGGGCCATTGGCATTAAGCGGCTTCACAACACATGATTCTACAAGCACGATTGGAGAATCCTCACTTCGGGCAAGAGATTGCCAAGTTTCTTTCCAGATTGGAGGTCCGATACAAGATGTAAATGGATGCAAAACAACAAGAGAGACAGACATCTCTCCATTCTTGAATACAGAAAAGGAGGTAATAATCGGCCAAGACTGCAACCTGTTCAAGCGAGGCGATGAGTTCTCTATAATCGCAGAAGAAGGCAGGCAGCAATCCAGATGCTACCTCATAATCACAGACAGGGCAGACAGGACCAAAAGCACAAGATATGACTATTATATTCCAACCAATGTTGAATACCAAGACAATACCTTGAGAAGCGGCTATTTCCTGTTCAATACTGCAGTAACTGAGGCTGGGGCAGAGAGCGGCATATTAGAAAAAGCCATATTGTTAAGCTCAAGAAATGATAACTCATTGTATTTTGGCGACAAGAGATTATTGATTGGAAGGGGAGTACTCGTATTATATGGCAATGGCGAGACCCAATTAGATTACGGCCATGTAAGGGAATATAATGGCAATAGCAGAACAAAATTGCAGGCCCGTGCCAACAACAGATGGCAGGACATTGGTAATTTAGAGCCTGGGACAAATACCAGAATAAGGCAGCTTGAAAATGGCGTTGAAATCTCTGGTGAGAACTTCGAAGTCCAAATGCCAGACAATAGCATTGTGGTAAAAAGCGGGTCCATTAATGTAATGGCTGACAGAAGCTTTAACCTTGGGACAAATACAGAAGCGAATGTACTAAGCAGGAATGCAGGGACTCATGTTAATACAAGAGATTCCACAGTTGCAATAAGCGAATGTTCAGGCCCGTATCCAAGAACCGGAAACATAGTTGATTTCTGCACTGGAGAAAGAAACTTCTTTGCAAGAGGCTCGAACTTCAATGCCGGGCCAGTAAAGCAGATAAGGCTTGAAAGAGCACAAACAATATCAGATGTAGCATTCCAGAATGGCCTGCCATCAGCAACAGTATGCCAGTTCAACAGGATTACTCCTTGCTCAAGAGATACTGCACTATCAAGGAACCAAATGATAACATTGCCAGTAACAATATATGAGCTTAGGGCTAACGGGCGCGTAACAAGAACTGAAACAACCCAGGGTGACAGGACATTAATTACAGAACGCGTGAACGGAAATGTGGCAAGAGGATATAACGGATTTGGCCTTGAAAATTTAGACAGGATAATATTAAGGACAAACCTGCCGATAGTATCGCCAAACATTGCCTCGGTCACACAATTTGAAGATAACA